>CAZIXY010000226.1:0-5684 GCA_964543315.1 uncultured Desulfobacteraceae bacterium
ACGGACTTTTTACGAGTCCGTCAATATTCAATTCACTCGGTTCCATCATAACAAGCCCCACTCCAAAAACCTCCTGTATGTGGCCCTTGACGGCCTCACGGACCTCTCCCATGGATATTTCGCCGGAGATGACCTGTTCCATGGATGTCATCGTTATGTCGCCAAGACCGCAGGGATTTATCCAGCCGAAGGGCTTGAGAGAAAGGTTCACATTCAATGCCATGCCGTGAAAACAAATACCCCGGCGAACCGCGATCCCGATGCTCCCGAGCTTATCTTTTTCGACCCATACCCCCCTGTTTAAAGGGTTTCTCACGGCCGTGATGCCCCAGTCCGCCGCGGTCCGGATCATTATGTCCTCGAGCTTTTCGACATATCCGGTGACGCTTATTCTGGCGGCCCGCAAATCAATGATGGGGTAGACAACGAGCTGGCCGGGCGCGTGAAAGGTGATGTCGCCGCCACGCTCCGTATGAACCACGGAAATACCTGATTCCTTTAGAATGTCTTCGGACACATTCAGGTTTTCCAAGCCTCCCCGGTGTCCGAGTGTAAAGACAGGGAAGTGCTCCAGAAACAGAATGATATCCCTGTCAAAGGTCCCTTCTTTTCTGTCGTTGACGAGACGGATTTGCAGATTCCACGCCTCCCGGTATTCCATGGTCGGCATTTCGATGCAAAACCATTTCCTGTTAGAGCGATTCATTTTTCGAAAGGATGAGGAAAGAATACCTCTTTACACTCCTCCGGTGCAAGCTTGAGCCTTTTGATTCCTATCTCAGCGAGCTGGGAGATGGGATCGTACATTTGTGAAACAGGGGGATTGTATGAAAGCTCCGCGTCAATGAGGTCATGGAGAGTCATTTTTCCGTGGATGGCCAGGGCACAAAGGTTGATTCTCCAGGCGGCCCCTTTCTCTCCAACCGCCTGAGCCCCCAATATTCTGCCGTCCCGGGCATCCACCACGGCCCTCATGTGGATCATCTTGGCGTCCGGCATGTAGTGCGGCTTCACTTCCCTTTTTGTGGAGACCGCTTTTGCGTCATAATCCAGGCCTTGTGCCGTTTCCAGGGAATATCCGGTGGAGGCTATTTCCAAGCCTCCCGCGTAGGAAAGGAACGTGTTGAGGGCCCCGGGATATTCCGTGTTTCCCCCTGCCGCGTTCGTGCCGGCGATCATCCCCTGGCGATAGGCCGAGGTCGCGAGATGCATGGTTGTGGGTGTGCCGTCTATGCGGGAGTATGTCCTCACGAGATCCCCGGCCGCGTACACGTCTTTGACAGTCGTTTCCATGCGGTTGTTTACAAGGACCAGGCCTTTTTCTGTTTTTGCTCCGATGCCTGCAGCCAGCCTGGACTTTCCGCGCATGCCCACGGCCATGACCACAATGTCGCACTCGATGGTTTCCCCGGCGATCTCCACGGATTCAACCTTTTGATCTCCGTTGATGCGGTCTATTCCCTTGCCGAAGAGCACCCTAATTCCCAGCTTTTCCAGATGCTCGATAATGATTTCACCCATGGCCGGGTCCAGGTTTCGTGGAAAAGGATAAGGGGTTCGCTTTGTCACCGAAACATCGAGACCCAACCGTTTCAGCCCGACCGCTACTTCAAGGCCGGTTCCCCCTCCGCCCACGACTACGGCGCTTTTTTTGGTGGAAGATTTCGCGGCATCGAGAAGGGCCCTGGCGTTTTCTATGTCCGTAACGAAATTTATTCCCTTTCCCACCAGATCCTTTGCACCCGGTATCGGCAGGTTGACAGGGGAAGCACCGGTTGCAAGGATAAGGGAGTCGTACCTGATTTCCTTTTTTTGTGACGTTGTGTGGTCAATGGCCTGAACGATCTTTTTTTCTTGGTCGATGTAGACGACTTCGTGATGGATGAGTTTTGTCAGTTTGTTTTTTATCTCGGGCACGGTGTACTTGAGATCCTCAAAGTCTTTGACCACTCCCTCGATCGCGTAGGGAAGACCGCAGGCCGAAAACTGATCGAAGTCCCGCCTCTCAATAATCGTCACGTGACACCGACGGTTAAAACCGAGGGCGCTTTTTGAGGCGTAAAGGCCGGCCGGGCCGAGTCCTACAATTACGATTTCCAGTGGCTGTTCCATTCGCCCCTCATCCTGTAAGACACGGTTTACGTGCCGCTGTTGTCTCATCCAGCCGCCTGACTTTGCATTTGTGCGGCGCACCGTGAAGTACTTCCGGATCCTCCTCGGCCTCGTTCACGGTGTCCTTGAACGCCTCGATATACTGGTCCAGATCTTCTTTGGATTCCGTTTCCGTGGGCTCCACCATGATGGCACCGTCCACTACCAGGGGAAAATACACGGTGGGAGGATGAAATCCGTAATCCATCAGTCGTTTGGCCATGTCCAGTGTCAGGATATGAGAATCCTTCTGCTTTCTGTCCGAAAAGACACATTCGTGCATGCACGGCCTGTCGTAGGCAAGGTGTAACGATCCCTTCAGTCTTTCCTTTATGTAGTTCGCGTTCAGAACGGCAAGCTGGCTGGCCTTTTTCAGGTTTTCCGGTCCCATAGTGCGAATATAGCCGTATGCCTTTATCATAACACCCACGTTTCCGTGAAAGGCCTGCACCTTGCCGATTGATTCGGGATAATCTTCGGAAAGCATGTACCTGTTGGTGTCCTTGACTATCCTGGGAACCGGGAGAAAAGGCTTCAGGTGGCTTTTGACGCATACCGGACCGGACCCCGGCCCTCCTCCGCCGTGGGGCGTGGAAAAGGTCTTGTGGAGGTTCAGGTGCATGATGTCTACACCGATGTCGCCCATTTTCACGACCCCCATGATGGCGTTCATGTTGGCACCGTCACCGTAGACCAGGCCGCCTTTGCCGTGGACTATTTCGGCAATTTGTTTGAGGTTCTCTTCAAAAAGGCCCAGGGTATTCGGGTTGGTGATCATGATCCCGGCCGTGTCCTCGTCCATGATTTCACGGATGGCCTCGACCGAGAGGATTCCCTGAGCATTGGATTTCACGGGTATGGGACGGTAACCGCAGAGCGCGGCACTCGCGGGGTTTGTACCGTGCGCCGTGTCCGGTATCATGATGCTGGAACGCTCGGCTCCCCTGCTTTTATGGTATTCGTGGATAAGGAGCATCCCGGTAAGCTCGCCGTGGGCCCCGGCTGCGGGCTGAAGAGTCGTCGCGTCCATGCCGGTTATCTCGGCGAGATAGTGCTCCAGTTCGTACATCATCTGAAGTGTTCCCTGGCAAAGATCTGTCGGCAGCAAGGGATGGGCATCCTTGAACCCGGAAAGGCCGGCATATGTTTCATTGCTTTTGGGATTGTATTTCATGGTACAGGAGCCCAACGGATACATGCCCGTATCCACCCCGAAATTCCACTGGGACAGCCGGGTGTAATGCCTGACCACGTCGACCTCGCTCAAGTCCGGAAAATCGGGGCCTTCCCCCATAAGCTCCGGGTTGAGAGGGGAGGGTTCAACATCGCGCCGGGGAAGGGAAAACCCTTTTCTCCCTTTTTTCCCTTTTTCCCAAAGGAAAGGCTCGTTCAGTATCAGGCCTGTTGTGCCTAAATATTTGGTCATGACTCCATCTCCCTGAAAAAAATGTCCATATCCTTTCTGGATTTTGTTTCGGTGACGCACAAAAGGTAATGGGTGGAAAGCTCCGGGTAGTAAGGGGCCAGCGAAAGTCCCGGCACTATCTTTTTCCGCACAAGGCGCGCAAAGGCCTTCTCAAACCCGGACGGGAATTTGACGACGAATTCGTTGAATGTGGGGCTGTTAAAGGCGATCTCACATCCTGCGGCTTTCAGCCCGGACTTGAGATATTCGGCCTTGTCACGGTTCAGTCGGGCGAGTTCCCGTATGCCGCTGCCGCCGATAGAGGCCATATACATGGCGGCGGCCAAAGCGCAGAGGCTGTTGTTCGTACAGATGTTGGAAGTGGCTTTTTCGCGCCTGATATGCTGCTCCCTTGTGGCGAGGGTCAGGACAAAGCCCCTTTTGCCGTCCAGGTCTTTGGTCTTCCCGACCAGCCGGCCCGGCAATTTACGAATATACTTTGTGTGTGTCGCAAGCATCCCAAGGGCTGGACCACCGAACGAACGGGGAATCCCAAGACTCTGGCCTTCTCCGCAGACAATGTCCGCCCCCAGGCTGCCCGGATTCTTCAGGAGCCCGTAGGCAAGCGCTTCCGTAAAGGAGGCCACAAAAAGGGCCTCTTTATCATGCGCCTTTACTCCCGCGGTCTGGAGATCCTCGATGCATCCGAAAAAATTGGGTGACTGGATGGCCACGGCCGCCAGATCATCCATCCGGTCGAGAACCGAAAGATCGGTCAGCCCCGTGTTGAGATAGGGCATCTCCAGAACCTCGTAACCGGTGGGTTCAAAATAGGTCTTCACGACTCGACGATAGAGGGGATGAACAAGTTTTGAGACCGCCACCTTTGACCGTCCCGTGATGCGAACGGCCATGAGCAAGGATTCCGCGAGGGCGGTGGCGCCATCGTAATGCGAAGCCGTGGACACTTCCATGCCGAGAAGCCTGGCCGCGAGAGTCTGGTACTCGTAAATAGCCTGCAGGGTTCCCTGGCTCATCTCCGGCTGGTAGGGGGTATAGGATGTGACGAATTCGGAGCGACTCAAGAGGTAGGACACGGATGCGGGAATAAAATGTTCGTAACTGCCGGCCCCGATGAATACCTTGTACTCGGGAGTGGCGGCTGTTTCACTGGAAAGGCCGTTCATATGCTCGTTCAATTCCCACTCAGTCAAAGGCTCCGGAAGGTTAAGGTCCTCCGTGCACCTGAAATCTTCAGGGATTACCGAGAACAGGTCGTCGAGGCTCTCGAGCCCCACAGCCTCAAGCATGGCGGCAATGTCTTCGCTGGTATGAGGCAGGTAAAGCATCTACTGTGCTCCTTTCAGTTTTTCGAGGCACTGAATGTTGGTCATGAGTGTGTCCATTTCAGAGGGATCTTGGGGATTCACCTCCACCATCCATCCCTTGTCGTAAGGACTTTCGTTCATCAACTCGGGGGCATCCTCAAGGGCCTTGTTCACGGCCGTTATTTTTCCGCTCACCGGGAGATAGCACTCGCAGACGGCCTTGACGGATTCGACGGTCGCGAATTCATTGCTCTTCTTAAAAATGTCTCCCACTTGAGGAAGTTCGACGAAAACGATATCGCCCAGCTGGTCCTGTGCGTAATCATCCAGTCCGACCTTTACACTGTTCCCCTCGAGTCTGGCCCATTCATGGTCTTCCGCGTAGCGAATGTCGTCGGGTAAGTTTAGTTCACTGATTTCCTTCATAACGATTTCTCCTTAGATTTTTATGTTATTTTTCTGAAAACACGGCACACCCTGCGCTCACTCTAAAAAACCGGTCTGTCAATTTTGTGTGAAACCCAAGAAAGTTGTTACAGTATGTCCCGGTAGGGTGTACCGGATCAGAAAGGTCAGGATACGCAAAGGAAAATAATTAACACATACGACCCATGAATGTAAATAACACATTCAATGCGCGGTAAATATCTTTTCATAATTCCAAAAGCCCTGCATAACGGAAAATTTTTCGAAATCCACCATAACATTCCCATATTTTTATGAACATCCATTTTGAAGCACGTCTCATATGTTGACGATTGACGAAATTCCTCTACACTGATATAGATTTCGGCTTGTAA
>CAZIXY010000227.1:0-5662 GCA_964543315.1 uncultured Desulfobacteraceae bacterium
TTCCCCGCCGAGTAAAAAGGCGTAACGCGACTTTTTACGAGGTTATCAATTTTGAGGCACAAAATGACTGCCGTTGATGTTTTTAATCTTCAAAAAGAGAAAATTTCCGAAATAGAATTAAAGGACGAAGTTTTTGATGTTCCAATAAAAGAGCACGTGGTTCATCAGGTTATTGTCGGCCAGCTTTCAAGTTCAAGGTCGGGAACTGCTGCTTCGAAAACCCGTTCGGAAGTCAAAGCCTCAGGGGCAAAGCTCTGGAGGCAAAAAGGAACCGGGAGAGCAAGGGTAGGTTCTGCTTCTTCTCCGACAAGGAGGGGTGGTGGAGTGGCATTTGGTCCGTCACCACGAAATTATGGTCAAAAGGTTCCCAGAAAAGTGAGAAAAGCAGCGGTACGTATGGCACTGACTGACAAAGTAAAAACAGATCAGCTTTTCGTCGTCGATAATTTTGGTTTGCCGGAGATTAAGACAAAAGAATTTTTGGCAATAATGAATGATTTTGATGTGCACAAGGCACTGATTGTTACCCATGAGAAGATGGAAAACCTGGAAAAGTCATCTCGTAATGTGCCATGGGTGAAGGTGGTTCGATATCAAGGGCTGAATGCCTATGATATTTTGAAATATGATTACCTTTTTCTTGAGCAATCTGCCATAGGAGAGATTGAGGAGGCATTGATTTTGTAGTGGACATCTATCAAGTTATCAAAGAGCCACACATTACAGAGAAAGCAAGTTTGCAGAAAGAAGGGTGTAATCAGATATCCTTCAAGGTGCACAGACAGGCTAACAAGATAGAAATCAGACAGGCCGTGGAGACCCTTCTGAAGGCAAAAGTCTTGGAGGTCAGAACTATTAATATGCGTGGAAAGAGCCGGAGGATGGGAAGGAACGCGGGTAAGAAACCTGATTGGAAAAAGGCGATCGTAAAGCTGGCTCCGGGCGAAAATATTGAGATCTTTGAGGGAATGTAGAAATATAGTCTATTGTCGCTTTGCGAATTCATAATTAGAAATCGGATGGAATTATGGGTATAAAGACGAATAAGCCGACTTCACCGGGAAAAAGATTCCAGAGTTCTTCTACTTTTGAAGAGATAACCAGGAAAAGGCCGGAGAGAAGCCTCCTGAAGGCGTTAAAAAAGAGGGGCGGAAGAAATTCGATGGGACGGATAACGGTCCGGCATCGAGGCGGTGGGCACAAGCGGTTGTACCGAGAGATTGATTACAAGAGGGAGAAAGACGGGATCCCTGCACGGGTGGCTTCTATTGAGTATGATCCGAATCGTGCGGCCAATATCGCCCTTTTGTATTATGAGGATGGCGAAAAGCGATATATCCTTGCACCTCACAAACTTCAGGTTGGAGATCGGATTGTTTCCGGTCCAGGATCAGAGATCAAAATAGGTAATACGCTTCCTTTGAAAGATATCCCATTAGGAACTACCATTCACAACATTGAATTGAATATTGGACATGGCGGCCAGATGGCAAGGAGCGCTGGAAACTATGCTCGTTTAATGGCCAAAGAAGGGAAGTATGCTCAAATGAAACTTCCCTCGGGCGAGGTTCGAATGGTTCTTCTGGAATGTAGAGCGACAATTGGTCAGGTCGGAAATTTGGATCATGAAAACTTATCCATCGGTAAAGCCGGTCGTAAAAGGTGGTTAGGAAAAAGACCCCACGTGAGGGGCGTCGCAATGAACCCTGTTGATCATCCCCATGGTGGAGGCGAGGGTAAATCCTCGGGCGGACGCCATCCTGTAACGCCCTGGGGTATGCCGAGTAAGGGATTTAAGACGAGGCGTAAAAAGGCGAGTGATAAGCTTATTTTAAAAAGACGAAACAAGTAGTTTGTATTTAGTTCACCATTTCAATAGCGAATCAAAGGAATGGTCGTGGTTTTAAGAGGGGTTGCTCGTTAAAGATGGATAGAATCTTGGGTCATCTTTAAAATAATGGCCTGGAACAGATAGATTGAGGAAGGGGGCGCATTTTGCCAAGATCTTTAAAAAAGGGTCCTTTTGTTGATGAACATTTGCTAAAAAAGGTCGAGAAAGCGACAGATTCGATGAGCAGGCGGATCATTAAAACATGGTCGCGCAGGTCAACTGTTCTTCCTGAATTTGTTGGGCACACATTCGCGGTTCATAACGGTAGAAAATTTTTGCCTGTATTTGTTACAGAGGACATGGTCGGGCATAAGCTGGGTGAATTTGCACCCACCAGAACCTTTTTTGGGCATGCTGGGGATAAGAAGACTAAGTTGAAAGGCAAGAAGAAATAACACGAGCGTTCAGCACTAAGCCATCAGCTTTCAGGAAAGACAAACCGTGTATGAATGATTATTGCCGCAAAATTTTTCTGATTGTTGAGAGCCGAGAGTTGATCGACTGAATAGGGATAAGCTGGAAGAGTTGAAATGGAAACTAGGGCAGTAGCTAGATTTGTTAGGATGTCGCCCAGAAAGATTCGTTTGATAATGGATCAGATCCGGGGGAAAAAGGTTGATGAGGCATTAAACATGCTTTCCTTTTCTCCTCAGAAGGGGGCTCGCATATTAAAAAAATTGATTCATTCTGCTGTGGCGAATGCGGAGCAGAATTCGAGCATGGATGTGGATTCTCTTTTCGTTAAACGGGTGTTTGCAGACGAAGGTCCTACCCTGAAGCGTTGGAGACCGAGGGCCCTTGGACGTGCGACAAGAATAAGGAAGAGAACCAGCCATCTGACCGTTGTTTTGGATGAGAAGTAGTCTTTTGGGTTAATGTGTGGCTGGTCGTTTAAAGATGAAATCTTATTTTTTTTGCCGATTTATTTTTTTGGCTATGAGGTATTTAACTATTTGACCACACTGGAGGTGAATATTGGGACAAAAAGTTCATCCAATCGGCTTCAGATTGGGAATCAATAGAAATTGGGATTCTAGATGGTTTGCGGGTAAGGATTACAGCCATTTTGTCCTGGAGGACTATAGAATTAGAAAATTTTTGAAGAAGCGGGTTTTCCAGGCCGGTGTGGCAAGGATAGAGATTGAAAGGGCTGCCAATAAGGTCAGAATTCGCATGCACACAGCAAGACCCGGCATTGTTATAGGTAAAAAGGGAGCTGAAATTGAGAAATTGAAAAGAAACCTTGAAAAAGAGATTAAGCGGGAAGTCATAATTGATATCCAAGAGGTGAGAAAGGCCGAGGTCGAAGCCCAGTTAGTTGCCGAAAACGTTGCCCTGCAGCTGGTTAGAAGAATCGCTTTCAGGCGGGCAATGAAGAAGAGTGTCAGTGCGGCATTGAGATTTGGGGCGCAAGGCATCAAAATTGCTTGTAGCGGTAGATTAGGCGGAGCTGAGATGGCCCGGAGAGAATGGTACAGGGAAGGGAGAGTTCCTCTTCATACGATCAGGGCTGATATTGACTACGGATTTGCCGAAGCTTATACAACATATGGCGTGATCGGCGTAAAGGTAACGATATTCAAAGGTGAAGTATTGCCTGCTAAAAATAAAGTGGAATAGGAAGAGTTTATGTTAAGTCCAAAAAAGGTCAAATACCGCAAGAAACAAAAGGGCAGAACCAAGGGAAAAGCTTTTCGAGGAAATACCTTGGAATTTGGAGATTATGGACTGCAGGCTTTGGAATGTGGTCATATGTCCGCGCAACAAATCGAATCCGCCCGAATCGCCGTCACAAGACACGTAAAACGCGGCGGAAAGATATGGATTAGAGTGTTCCCCGACAAACCTGTTGGCAAAAAACCCGCCGAAACAAGGATGGGAAAAGGTAAAGGCGCCCCGGATGGATGGGTGGCTGTAGTAAAGCCGGGTAAGGTTCTCTATGAGTTGGAGGGAGTTACAGAAAACATGGCTGCTGAAGCTTTCAGGTTAGCAGGACATAAGCTCCCTTTTGCCACAAAATTTGTAAGCAGGAGATCGTAATCACATGAAGGCCAAGGATTTGCGGGAATTGACTGAAGAGGAGCTTAAGGAAAAAGAAAGGGAATCAAGCCAGGCGCTTTTTAATTTGAGGTTCCAGAAGGCTACTGGACAACTGGGAAACACGGCTGAAATTCCAAAAACAAAAAGAGAGCTGGCAAGAATAAAAACGGTGATCAGAGAATTGGAAATTTCCAGGTCGAGCGAATAAGATGAGGTTATGATGGCAGAACGTGGGTCGCGGAAGAAATTGGTAGGAGAGGTTGTGAATAACAGCATGGACAAAACGGCCATGATTCTGGTCGAACGATTAACTAAACACCGGACCTACAATAAATATGTCAAGAGGCGTGCCAAATATATGGCCCATGATCCTCAAAATAAATGCCGGATCGGAGATAAGGTGAGGATTATAGAAAGTCGACCTATTAGCAAGCGTAAAAGATGGCAGCTTTTTGAAATAATTGAAAAAACTAATAGTGGGGCTTAAATAGAACTGAATGCAGGGATAGTCCATTGGAGCTGATTAAATGATACAAGCGCAAACGAGACTGAAAGTTGCTGATAATTCCGGAGCCAAAGTGCTCTCCTGCATCAAAGTGCTGGGTGGATCCAAGAGAAGGTACGCCAGCGTGGGAGATATAATAGTTGTTTCGGTAAAAGAGGCGATGCCAAACTCAAAGGTCAAGAAGGGAGATGTTGTTAGAGCAGTTATTGTCAGGACGGCAAAGAGCATTCGCAGGCCTGACGGTTCTTACATAAGTTTTGACGATAACTCTGCAGTCTTAATCAACCAGCAGAGAGAGCCAATAGGGACAAGGATCTTTGGGCCGGTGGCTAGGGAACTAAGAACTAAAAACTTTATGAAGATAATTTCGCTGGCCCCGGAAGTGCTTTAGATTTTTGAAGCATTCCGTCGCAAGATAGAGGTCTTCTGTATTAACTTTTTTTTAAAAGTTCGCAAAGCGCATTGTCTGCAGTTCATTGCAGGGAGATTTAGTTGCGTTTTGTCTTGCCTGACTGAATGCTGAAGGTTGACTTTCAAACAAGTTAAGGAAAAGGGCATAGGGAGCAGTAAAAGTGCACAAAAAGCATCCTAAAATCAAGAAAGATGATAAAGTTATTGTTATTCTTGGAAAAGAGAGAGGAAAAATCGGCACGGTTTTGATGGTTGATTCAGAGAAAGGCCGCGTTATCGTCGAGAAGGTGAATATTGTCAAGAAACACGCTAGACCCAGTGCCAAGACTGCTCAGGGAGGAATAATCGAAAAAGAGGCTCCCCTTGATATATCCAATGTCATGGTAGTCTGTAACAAATGTGCTGAGCCTACCAGGATTGCTAATACTGTGCTCGAAGACGGTTCGAAAGTCCGTATTTGTAAAAAATGTGGGGAACCGATGGATGAGTAGGGCGAAACCGTTAGATAAAATGGACTCGTGGTCAATTGTCTCCTTCGGAGGCCTTATAATGGGAACAGAGATTTGTTGGGGAGGTCGTGTTGTCTCGTTTAAAGGATAAATATCATTCAGAGGTCGTGCCCGTCATGATTAAGGAGTTCGGATATAAGAGCATCATGGCTGTACCTCGATTAGAAAAAGTCGTGTTAAACATGGGTTTGGGGGATGCCATACAGAATATTAAGATTCTTGATTCAGGTGTGGAGGAACTCTCCTTAATTCCAGGGCAGAAGGCTATTATTACCAAGGCCAAAAGGTCTATAGCCGGATTCAAGC
>CAZIXY010000228.1:0-5601 GCA_964543315.1 uncultured Desulfobacteraceae bacterium
TCGGTGTCGGCCACTACCGTTGTCGCAACGCCATTTAAAACCGGATTATCAAACTGCGCTCCCGCGGCTACGTTTCCATTAGGCGCGGGATAGCCGTAGGACCCCGTGTTCCAGTTTCCGTTTCCAAGGTTTTCACCAAAAGTCAGTTCCGCACTTACGGTAATCGGACCGCCCGGCGCAAACTTAACCGGCAGAGCCCATACCCAGGCATCAAAATCCGTGAAGTCATTAGCGAGGTTGGCACTCTGTGGATCCCACTCATACTGCACCTTTTGCCATGAAAAACCAGGGGCCAGTGAAAAAGCACCCAGGGACACGGAATAGGTGATATCCAGCCTCGGAAGGACTTCTTCTTCATCCCTTGTGGCCCAGGAACCCTGTGCGCCATTCACGTTTGGAGTGAATATGGCAATTGCCAGGTTGGACTTCTCACCCAGTTTGGTATCCAGCCGGATACCTTCCTTACGGTCATTACCAATGGCACCGAAACCACGCAGGCCCGTATGATTCATGACGTTATCCCTTCTGTTGGCAAGCTTTCCGTGCGTACCCATGGACTGTGCGTTTTTGTAAGGGGCTATCACTTCATCCTGCTGGCCCACGGTCAGCTTGAACATGGGGTTGATCTTCCACCATCCATACGCATAACGTGTGTTAACACGCTCACCGCCGCCTTCCTCACCTCGAAGGCCGATCTCAATATGCATTCCCACATCGCCTGCATCATTGGTCCATTTGCCGTAAAGCCTTGTGGAGCCCGGAACATCAATGGTAAACCAGCTCCTTGAGGCATCAACTGAATTCAAGGCCGCAGCAAAGGCGGCTGCGTTGCGCTGGAAATGCTCATCGTTCTTGATGTACATTGTATCAACGTAGACCTTCCCACCAACCTTCACCTTGGCCACAGCAGGCACTGCAAACGCCACGCATACGAACAGGATCAAAATAAAAATAGAAAGTTTCTTCATTACTCTTTCTCCTCCTAAATCCCCCTAAACAAGTTAAAGGTTCATGCTACTGGTTTTTACCTGAACTTCCTGCTAAAGGTTAACGCTTCTGGGCTATATTATCAGCACTTCATGCTAAAAATTTATGCCTTTGGATTTTGACTGTGCTAACTGTTTAGGGTTTAACGTTACAGGTTATTACGGTATGTCCTGTTACAAGGTTATGTGCCTAAAATCCTATAAAAATCCCCAATAAAAAAGGATTCGCTTTCTTTTTTATGCATTACCACACAGAATTTTAAATTTTGCATTCTTACACTGAATTAAAATATTCTCAGCCTATTTTTTAATGCTAAAAAATACTTTAATTAGCTCTCCATTTATTTAAATTATTTATTTAAAATTAAAATCAAAAAGCTACCTAAAATCAGTTAATTTTTACAATATCAAACATGAATGTCAAGTTTTTTTAGATTTGGTAATGAAAAAAGGCCCCCTTCCCGCATACCTTCACTTTGGCCACAGCCGGCACGGCAAACGCCGTGCAGACAAATAAGACCAAAATTAAAATAGAAAGTTTCTTCATTGCCCTTTCTCCTTTTTCTTACTTAATTCAAAAAATTAGTGGTTTATATCTCTTTGTTTTTTCTGCATTTCCTGTTAAAGGTTTGAGCCACGGGACTATCATCTGCACTTCCGGTTAAGGATGTGCTTCATTCTGGTTTTCGACTGCACGAACTGTTTGAGGGTCTCATGTTCAGGGTTTTTACGGTATATCATTCTAAAAGGTTATGTGATTAACTTTTCTGCAAAGCTTCACAAACAAATACGGGACTTTTGTTTTGTTTCTGTTAGCATGGCACTAATCTTTTATTAAATTTTGACGGACTCGTAAAAAGTCCGGCAATCCCGCAAAGCGGGAGGGTGAGGGTGGAACCATTTGAATTCACTTCAAATGGCGGGGGAGGGGAAGCCCTTCCCCGCCGAGTAAAAAGGCTTAACGCGACTTTTTACGAGGTTATCAATTTTGGTTAGGTAGTCTTTTCCCGGGAAAAAGTAGCTTATGGGAAGGGCAGTTTATTGCATTGCGAAGATCTTGCATTGGACTACAAAACCCTTATATTCCCAGGACTCTGATGGTAAGGAACGGGCGTGGGAATTTTTAAAACAAATGTCACTGAACCTTAAAATATTCATCCCCCTCTTCCTGGCTGTTTTTGTAACAACCATGGGTGCCGGACTGGTGGCACCTCTACTCCCCGTCTATGCCCACGAACTGGGGGCCGGAGCCTTTCAGATAGGCCTTATCTTTGCGGCATTTTCCCTGACCAGGACCCTTTTCGTCCCATATTTTGGCAAACTTTCCGACCGAAAAGGGAAAAAGCCGTTTCTGACAACCGGACTTTTATTGTATTTTTTTCTTTCTCTCCTTTATGCTTCATCAAATAATGTCCAGACATTGATTTTTCTCAGACTGGGACAGGGCTTTGCATCAGCCATGATCCTTCCCGTGGCCCAAGCATATGTCGGAGTGATTACCCCGTATCACAAAGAAGGCCAAATTATGGGCCTTTTTAATGTCTCCCTTTATGGCGGCCTGAGTATCGGCCCTCTTATAGGCGGTATTGTGAATGACTGTCTCAACATCAAGGTCTCATTTCTGAGCATGGGTGCATTGACTTTTTCAGGGTTTCTCCTTTGTCTTTTACTTCTTCCCGCAGAAAAGACCCGTAACAAAAAGTCATTGGATACACTGAAAAGCCCCTCGCCCTATATGGATCTTTTAAGGAAACCCGCAATCCTTTCTCTTTTCGCCTTCAGGGCATGTTTTACCACTTGCCTCGGGATCGTCTGGGCCTTTTTGCCTTTTTTGGCCGACACAAGACTCCAACTTTCCAGTTCGGCAATCGGTATCGTGGTAATGCTCAATGTATTTGTAGCTGGACTCTTCCAGGTACCCATGGGATACTTGGCCGATCGGTTCAGTAAAAAATTTATGGTAGCGGCAGGGGGCATACTGGCCATCATAGCCATCTTGTATATCAATACAGCCGATTCCTTTCGCGGGCTTGCCCTTGGCAATGGATTATTGGGATTTGCCGGGGGCATTTCATTTCCGGCTATTATGGCATTGGGTGTAATCGAGGGCAGGAGAACCGAGGCAATGGGTTCTGTCATGGGTCTTCTTGCCCTTGGGCACAGCCTCGGCATGCTTGTCGGACCCCTGGTTGCAGGAATTTTAATCGAACTTTTCTCTTTCGAGACCATCTTCATTTCAGGCGCTTTTATTATGGGAGCCGGCACCATCATCTTTTTGCGCAACCATTGAGGTCAAATGGAACCACAGAGTCTTATAGAAATTGATATGTTTCCCGAGGAGATCAACAGCCTCGAGCACCCGGAGGTTGTTCACTTAAGGGATGTTCTGGAAGACGTCGCATTGGAATACCACTGCCGTCTCACCTATTTTGATATCAAAAATGGAACCGTGATCTTCTCCTTTGACAGCGATAAGCTCATGGCGGATATACTCAAGATCCTGCAAACCGATGACCGGAATCAATCTTGACAACATAGGGATCGTCCTCGCCCAACCCCACATACCCGAAAATATCGGGGCGGTGGCGCGTGCTATGGAAAACATGGGGCTCAGCCGTCTCACCCTGGTGAGCCCCAAGGATTACGAACCACAGCGCGTTTCAAGAATGGCTACAGGCAGTTCCATTAGACTCATCGACAAAATGAAGGTCCATGAAGATCTCAAAGATGCATTAGGCCCTTACCGTTATGTTATTGGAACAACCGCCCGAACCGGGTCCTTGCGTCCGTCTATGACCAGGCCCCGCCGTCTGGCTCAGGATCTTATCTCCATTTCTCAAAACAACCTTGTTGCTATCCTTTTCGGCCCCGAAGACAGGGGCCTCACCAACGAACAGCTACGCAACTGCCATACGGTCGCCACAATCCCCACCGCACGGTTCTCCTCTCTGAACCTTGCACAGGCGGTCATGATAATCTGCTACGAGTTGTTCTTGGCCTCTGGAGAAACCGTGCAGGAGTATGTGACGCCGCGCCTTGCCAATAGATTCGAACTGGAAGGTATGTATGAACATTTAAGGGATGTTTTGATGAAGATCGGGTTTATCGACCGCCAGAATCCCGAACACTGGATGCTCAATATCCGCCGCTTCCTGTCAAGACTTCCTCTGAGGGCGCGGGAAGTAAAAGTTATAAGGGGCGTCTGCAGACAGATTGACTGGTACACAGGACAGATTGAGAAAATGAGAAAGGAAAAATAATGAAATGAAATGACCGCAAGGGAGCCACGTCTCCCCTGCGGTCATGGTAAGCCTTAAGAGGGTCACAACAAACCCTTCTATAAAGAGAAGATTATTCCGCGGACCCTTTTTCTAACTCCTCTATTCGCCGCTTAATCTCATCCAGGCCGCTTTTCATGGCATCCGCTTCAGAACGGAGCATGTTGATTTCGTCTGTCGGCTCCATTGGAGTTGAATAAGCATAAGGGTTCCCATATGCCGGGCCATACCATCCAGCTGATGCGGGATAAGGCATGGCGTATCCAAAACCTCTTCCATAACCACGGCCGCGGCCATATCCCGCGCCAAAACCGGCTCCAAAACCGCGACCCCAGCCAAAGCCACGGCCGTACCGGTAACCCTGTCCTAATGCAGGTCTATATACTGCGCCTGCTGGATTGCAATATCCGCGGCCTCCTCCTGTCATTGGCCCAGCGCCCATGGGCCCTGTTCCGTCAAAACCTGGCATATCAAACACCTCCTTTTTAGGTACCGCCCGGGAAATCCCGGGCGGCTCCCCGATTAAATTGTGTTATGTTTCTCCTGAGCATGCATCATCTATTACGTGAAGCTCGATGTGAACCTTTGCCTGAACCACGACCGAAACCTTTTCCTAAACCACGGCCGCGTCCCCGACCCTGGCCACTTCCTCGGCCCACTGGATTTCCAGCACCAAAAGAAGCCCCATCAGGATTACAGCGGCCTTGACCCCTTCCGGTCATGGCGCCTTCACCACGGGGACCTGTTCTATCAAATCCTGGCATGCTATTCACCTCCTTCCGCTCAAAAGGGCCTGCCCCTTCCGCGTCGCCTTCTTGCGCGTCCTCTTGGCGCCATCTCAAAATGGCCGCCCTCGATCCTAAGAGCCTTCCCCATGACCAGGGCGTCAGCAACTATTTGCCTCGCCTCTGTCAGAATCCTCCCAAAGGTCGGCCGGGATACGTTCATCCTGACTGCGGCTGCTTCCTGATCCAGGCCTTCAAAATCACTCAGCCTGATGGCTTCAAGCCCTTCAATGGAAAGGATAACCTCTTCCATTCCCCATGGCGGCAACCGGTTTGGATGGAATGCATCCACAACTGGGCGCGCATTCACAAATCTGGGTTTTCGCGGTCTTGGCATTTCATCCCTCTTATTATGATCATTTGCTCATAATATAAGTCTTATTTTTAGTGACGTCAAGCATTTTTTTGAACATTTGATCAAAACAAACGCTTTATTATGTCAAAAAGCATTTGACTTTTTTGAAATCTTGCCGAAAATAAATATCACCTAAAATCTACAAGCGTTGACCGAAGGCGGAGAGAGCGTTTTCCGGGCGTTGGATCCGGTGGCCC
>CAZIXY010000229.1:0-4982 GCA_964543315.1 uncultured Desulfobacteraceae bacterium
TTTTCATTTTTTCAAATACCTGAAGGCCTGGCGTCGAGCGAGGAAGGAACGCAGGAGATGGCGCGATTCAATTCGATAAGGGCCGGACCTGCTGGCACTCGCGAAAGATCAGGCAAGGCAGGCGGACAAAGGTTTAGGCCCAAGAAAAGGCTGGGTCAGCACTTTCTCGTTGATCAAAGAATAGTCCAGAAGATCATTCATTGTGCCGGATTTCACGCATCTGACCGGGTGCTGGAAATCGGACCGGGGATGGGCTCTCTGACGTTGCCCCTTGCTCGAGAAGTCCACCATATTGTTGCTGTTGAAAAAGACAGAAACTTGACCCTCGCACTCGAAAAGCACCTACGTAAATCCGGTATCAACAATGTAACCCTAATCAACCAGGACATTCTCAAATGGGATTTCCAGGAGATGGGTTCCGCCCTTTCATCTAAGATTTTAATTGTAGGAAATCTGCCCTATAACATAAGCTCTCCATTTCTGGAAAAACTTATAGAGAATCGACAACGGATCGGCAGGGCTGTTTTGATGTTTCAGCTGGAAGTAGGCCGGAGAATAACCGCCTCTCCAGGAGGAAAGGCGTATGGCGCAATGAGTCTGCTGGTTCAATACCACGCGAATCCTACGGTGTTGATTGAAGTAGCCAAAGAGGCTTTTTACCCCAGGCCGAAGGTTGATTCGATGGTCGTGGGTCTGGATTTTACCAGGCCGTATCGTGGAGATGCTGCGGTTAGCGAGAACCGTTTCAGGCAGGTTGTCAAAGGGGCGTTTGCCCATAGGCGAAAAACACTTATAAACTCGCTCTCAGGTGCTCCCGCATCCTTTAGCCGCGATGTGCTCTTAAACGCAATGGAACAGTGCGGGATAGATCCTAAGAGAAGGGCTGAAACGCTTGATATGGATGAATTTTTGTGTCTTACTAAGGTTCTTTCATTGACAAACCGGCCGGGCAATGGTACCTAAAAACGCTTTTGAAATGCCATATCCAATGGGGCGGGATTTGCCATAAATTCCAAGGATAAAACCATGGAAATTATAGAGACTGTTGGACACATGCAAGAAAGGTCTGACGAATTCAGGTCAGCGGGCAACACAGTGGCGTTTGTGCCCACCATGGGTTATCTGCATGAAGGCCACCTGGAGCTTATGAGGGTTGGGAAAAGGCATTCCGACAAACTGATTATCAGCATCTTTGTTAACCCAACCCAATTCGGACCCGGAGAAGATTTAGCCGAGTATCCCAGGGATATTGATGGGGATCTCAGAAAGGCGCGTGAGGTTGGGGTGGATGTGGTTTTTATGCCTTCCGCGGAGGAGATGTATCCGCATCTTTTTCAGACAAGGGTGAATGTTGACAAGGTGACTCAGCACCTGTGCGGGATTTCAAGGCCGACACACTTTGAAGGTGTTGCTACCGTTGTGTGTAAATTGTTTAATGCTACAAAGCCGCATCTGGCGGTTCTCGGTCAGAAAGATTATCAGCAGTTGACCGTCATAAGCCGTATGGTTGAAGATCTCAATATGGATATTAAAATTTTGGGAGTTCAAACGGTCAGGGAAGAGGATGGCCTGGCCATGAGTTCCCGTAACAGCTATTTAAATGCCGAAGAACGAAAATCCGCTCTGTGCCTGAAAAAATCTCTGGATCTGGCCGATAAAATGTTTCATGACGGTGAAAGAACGGCGAGTGTTATCATAGAAGCCGTTGAAACGTTGATCAAGGACCATGCTTTTACGGCAATCGATTATGTCAGTCTTTGTGATCCGGTAACGCTTGAAAATATTGAAATGCTGGGGGATAATAATTTATTGGCCCTGGCAGTACGAGTCGGAGATACAAGGTTGATCGATAATTGTCTCCTGAGCGAGATTTTATAATGTGTAGGAGTCAATAATTCGGCTAAATTTATTATTTGGGGTTTCCATGGTGATGGTTTGCGGCCCCAATGAGTGTGACGTGAAAGGAGAAACAAATGAAAACTTCAAACTTTTTATTCACATCTGAATCGGTCACCGAGGGACACCCGGACAAGGTGGCGGACCAGATATCTGATCATATTCTGGATAAGATGCTCGAACAGGATAAAAAATCCCGCGTAGCCTGTGAGACTTTAGTAACCACGGGGATGGCGATTATTGCGGGAGAAATCACCACAGAGGCTTACGTGCATTTGCCGGAAGTGGTCAGAGATACCATCAAGGATATCGGTTATAAAAACTCTTCCATGGGATTTGATTGGGAGACATGCGCGGTGATCTCCACAATAGATAAGCAATCTGCGGATATCGCTATAGGCGTGAATGATGGTGACGGTCTTTTCAAGGAACAGGGCGCGGGAGATCAGGGCCTCATGTTTGGTTACGCATGTAAAGACACCTCAACCCTCATGCCCATGCCTATCTACCTGGCCCACGGACTGACTGCCAGACTGGCCCATGTCAGGAAGTCAGGACAACTTCCGTGGCTCAGACCGGATGGCAAGTCCCAGGTCACGGTGGAATATGTGGACGGCAAACCGTTCAGGGTCCACACCGTGGTCATTGCCGCCCAGCATAGCCCTGATGTGGATTACGACACTCTCAGGGAGGCTGTCGTCGAAAAAGTGATTATGGACGTGGTACCAAAGGAGATGGTGGACGAAAATACTCAGTACTTTATTAATACCACGGGCCGGTTTGTGATCGGTGGTCCTTTGGGGGATTGCGGTTTGACGGGCCGAAAGATCATCATGGATACATACGGGGGATTCGGGTACCACGGTGGCGGAGCGTTTTCAGGAAAGGACCCTTCCAAAGTGGACAGGAGCGCTTCCTATATGTGCCGCTATATTGCCAAGAATATCGTAGCAGCGGGACTGGCGGAAAAGTGCGAGATACAAGTGGCGTATACAATCGGTCGGGCCCTTCCGGTTTCAGTGCTGGTCGGGGCATACAGCACGGGGGTCCTGTCAAGCCAGGAACTGACTGAAATAGTTAAAAAAGAGTTTGACCTTCGTCCTGCCGCGATTATAGAAAGACTGGACCTTTTGAGGCCCATTTATAAAAAAACCTGCAATTATGGGCACTTCGGCAGGGAACTGCCCGAATTCACCTGGGAAAAGGCAGACATGGTGGAAACGCTGAAGAGGGCTGTTAAATAAAGGTGAGCCGGAATTTAAATAGGGTTGATAGTCTTTTTTGACAGACAACGGAAACGGACCACTGATGATTCATGACCAAGGAGACGAAGATGGACTATGATATCAAGGATATCAATCTGGCCGGAAAAGGCCGCTTGAGGATAGAATGGGCGGGGATGAGCATGCCCGTCCTGAAGACCATCCGAAAGAGATTTGAGGATGAAAAACCGCTCAAGGGCCTCAGGCTGTCAGCCTGTTTGCATGTCACAACCGAAACGGCGAGCCTTGTCAAGACATTAAAGGCGGGCGGCGCGGATGTGGTCGTCTGTGCATCCAACCCGCTTTCCACCCAGGATGACGTGGCTGCCTCCCTGGTGGCCGACGATGAGGTTCCTGTATTTTCCATTAAAGGAGAGGATAACGCAACCTACTATAAACACATACTTTCGGCCCTGAAACACAAACCGCATCTGACTATGGATGATGGCGCTGATCTTGTAAGCTCCCTACATTTTATTGCCCTCGAAAAATGGGATGATATGGAGTCCTCTATCAGTGAATGGGGAAAAAATCTGTCTGAAAAGGAACGCTCGGAACTTGTCTCCAATGTGATCGGCGGGACAGAGGAAACAACGACAGGTGTTATCCGGCTCAGGAGTATGGAGAAGGATGAAGTGTTGCAGTTCCCCATAATTTCCGTGAACGATGCTAACACCAAGCACCTCTTTGACAATAGATACGGGACCGGTCAAAGCACGGTCGACGGCATTATCAGGGCCACCAACCGGTTGCTGGCGGGAAGCACTTTCGTGGTAAGCGGTTATGGCTGGTGTGGCAGGGGAGTGGCAACCCGGGCAAAAGGACACGGGGCCAATGTGATCATCTGTGAGGTGGATCCATTAAGGGCGCTTGAAGCGGTCATGGACGGCTTCCAGGTAATGCCGATAGCCCAGGCAGCCCCCTTGGGAGATTTTTTCTGTACCCTGACGGGAGATATGAATGTTATCCGCACCGAGCATTTCAATGAAATGAAGGATGGTGCCATTGTGTCCAATTCAGGTCACTTTAACGTGGAACTGGATCTTGCGGGTCTTTCTGAAATCTCGGCGGAACGCCGTTTTATAAGGGATTTTGTCGAAGAATTCACCCTTAAGAACAATCGAAAAATATATGTTTTAGGAGAGGGCAGACTTGTCAATTTGGCGGCGGCCGAGGGTCATCCATCCAGTGTTATGGATATGAGCTTCGCCAATCAGGCCCTTTGCGCGGAATATATGGCAAAGGAACACGCAGGCATGAAAAAAAAGGTCTATCCTGTTCCCGCAAAAATAGACAAGGAAATTGCACGGCTCAAGCTGAGATCCATGGGAGTCGAGATAGACACTCTCACACCCGAACAGGAAAAGTATTTGTCCTCCTGGGAGATGGGGACTTGATGTTTTTTATCCGATAAAGAAAAAAGCCCCACCCTGAGGGTGGGGCTTTTTGACTAACGCATCGGAGTCAACTCGACCCTTCGGTTTTTGGCCATACCCTCAGGTGTGTCATTCGGGGCTATGGGCCTGGATAAACCGTAACCCTTGGTTGTAAGACGTCCTGCCTCGATACCTCTCATAACGAGATAATCTTTGACAGCCTTTGCGCGGTTTTCGGAAAGTTTCTGGTTATATTCGGCTGAAGCACGGCTGTCCGTATGTCCCGCGATTCCCACCTTCAATGAAGGATTTGCCTTTAAAACCGATACGACTTCCTCCAAAATCGGATAATACTGGCGCTTGATAGTCCATTTGGCCGTATCAAAAAGCACGCCTCCGAGCACCCAGCATCCTCTTGTGTCAACTACTGCGCCTGTCGGAGTACCGG
>CAZIXY010000229.1:4992-5563 GCA_964543315.1 uncultured Desulfobacteraceae bacterium
ATACCCCGTCACCATCACTATCCAGACTTGTGACCAAAAAGACCCTTTTAACAAGAACTTCTCAGGCACGCTCCATAAGGTTAAAAGATTGATGATTTTTGCCTGAAATTGCAGCGCCTCGTTTCAGATACATTAAAAGTAAAAGATGTGAACAGTCCGGAACATAACCGGTAGTTTAGATGAAATTTCCCGCCTTTTTAAGGTATGTAAAGAGAAGCCTCCCGAGCATGGCAATGCATTCCGCATCCAGATAGCTTTCCCCCCGTCGCTCAAAAAGTACGGAACATGCGGCCGAAAATTCATCGTCCGCATCGTTATAAAGCAGAATGACAGGAAGCCGGGGGAGGGCATCGAACTGCATGGACAGATCATATGCAGCTTCGATAGCGGGTGCATACCCGCCAAGCGCCTTGCTTGCCTCTTTGATCAAACCAGGTTTTCCCTCAAAATATGTGGAGATTGCCCGTTCCACGTCGTTCGCAAAGAATTTTGTTAAGGGACCCGAGTCCTTGAGCCCTCGAAAGGAGACCCATTCTTTTTCCTTTGGGGGAACATCCGGGCATAGAAGCAG
>CAZIXY010000230.1:0-5531 GCA_964543315.1 uncultured Desulfobacteraceae bacterium
TAGGCTGCAGAAATGAAGAGAGAAATTATTGTGCCCGGGTATGTTGCAGCCAGGCCGTAAAAAATGCCTTGAAATTGAAAGAAATGAACCGTGACATGGACATCTATGTTCTCTTTCGGGATATGAGAATGTACGGGATGATGGAGGACTATTACCGTGAAGCGTCCGAAAATGACGTGAAGTTTATCCGCTATGAGCCGGATGACAAGCCCGAGGTAGAGGCTGCCGAGGCAGAGGGGCGGCAGGTCTTAAGGGTGTCTGTGACGGATCCTGTTCTAGGCCAGAAGCTTGCTCTTGATGCGGATTATCTTGTTTTATCTGCAGCGGTTATTCCTTCAGAGACAAACAAAGAAGTATCCGAACTGTTCAAGGTCACTTTAGGGTCGGACGGCTTTTTCAAGGAAGCCCATGTCAAATTAAGACCTGTTGATTTTGCCACGGAAGGTGTTTTCCTGTGTGGAACAGCACACTACCCCAAGCATATAACGGAAACGATTAGTCAGTCTTATGGAGCTGCCGGCCGCGCCATCGCACTTCTTTCATGTGATTCGGTCACAGCTTCAGGCTCTGTCTGTGAGGTGGATGAAAAGAAGTGCATTGGGTGTGGGGCGTGTGCCTCAGCCTGTACCTATGCTGCCATAACTCTTCGTGAGACTCGCCAGGGGAAAAAGGCCGAGGTTAACCCTGTTTTATGTAAAGGAGATGGACTTTGTAATGCAAAATGTCCAACCGGGGCTATCAGGCTGAAACACTATACAGATGAAGAGATCTTGAGCCAGATTGATGCGGCGGTTCCAGAGGAAGAGATCCTTCAAAAAATGGATGTGGCGGTCGGTGATGTGTAAAAATTTCCATCCAGAAACAACCAGTTTCCGGATGGAGCTTTCAGCAGTCAGCCAAAATTTTGTTTTCAATGTCTTTTGCTGAAAGCTGGTCGCTGATGGCTGATAGCGCGAATCCAAAAACATTAGTTTATAGATTATAGATGAGCACTAATGAATAAAGTCGCAATGACTAACAAAGGAGTTGAAAACACATGAGCGCTGGACTTAAATTTAAACCAAAATTATTAGGTTTTGTATGTCACTGGTGAGGATACGGTGCTGCTGACCTGGCTGGAGTTTCCAGACTGCAATATTCTCCTGAAATAAGGCTTATTCGCGTCATGTGTTCCGGTAGAGTTGACCTGAAATTTATCCTCCGAGCGTTCTCAAATGGAATGGATGGCGTGTTTATTGGTGGCTGCCGCCTTAATGAATGTAATTATGTTACCCATGGAAATTACCATGCACTAAGCATGGTGATTTTATGTAAAAAAATAATGGAACATATAGGGCTGAACCCGGAAAGGCTGAAGATTGATTTTATGTCTTCTGCAGATGGAATGCGTTTTGTCGAAAAAGTTAGCGACCTGTCTAATAAGGTTAAAGAGTTGGGCCCTCTCGGCAAAGATGAAGGATTAGATCAGAGTAAACTGAAGGCCAGACTTGATGAAGTTTTAAAGCTGGTTCCCTATATTAAGCTAACAAAAAAAGAGAAGTTAGAGTCACGTTTTGAAACTGAAGAAGAATATGAGGGGTTTTTCACAAGTGACGAGATAAAAGAATTATTCAGTGAAGTACCCTCGTACTATATTGACCCGGAAAAGTGCCATGCCTGTATGATTTGCGGCAGGAGATGCCCAGTGGAGGCTATTGAAGGTGGCAAGAACCGAATCCACGTGATTGACCAGGACAAATGCATAAAATGCGGAACGTGTTTTGAAGCGTGCCCCCCTAAATTTGGTGCGGTGAAAAAGATTTCCGGCGAGCCTGTTCCACCTCCCATTCCTGAAGAAAAAAGAACCATAGCCAGAAAGAGCAAAAAAAATGAGTGAAATCCCCTTGCAGATTGAATGACTGCCTCCTTCCCTCCCACCTTTTTTCCAACCTAAATCAGGGGAATAGGCAAAGATTAATGCGGAGGTGAGCAAAATAGTGGTTTTGTTTGATAAAAAATTCCTTTTTCCCGTAATGTTACCTCAAAAAGGCAACCAAAAAAAGGCCCCGCATTTCACTGAGTTAACATTCCACCGAGCAGGCAAAAAATAAAAAAAGTAGAATTGACACATTGTGATATAAATTGTTAATGGAATAGTCATGGAAGCAGTGAATCCGCTAAGTGAAGTATCTGAGGCTATAATTGAAGCTGGTGGGGAAGCCCTTAAATCCTGCTACCAGTGTGGGCTTTGTACAGCTTCTTGCCCTTGGAATCTTGTTCGCAGCTTCCTTACCCGGAGGCTTATTCATGAGTCTCAAGTCGGCCTGTTGGACCTCGGAAGCGAAGAGGTCTGGCTTTGTGCCACCTGCGGTGCTTGTGTGGAACGATGCCCGCGCGAGGTGGGGATTATAGACATTTTCAAGGCCATACGGGGAATCGGGACGCAGTGGGGGGCAGCCCCAAAGAGCATTAAGATTGTAATGGGCGGTATCGGGACATCCGGGAACCCTTGGGGTGGACTGCGGGAGGAGAGAGCAGGCTGGGCAAAGGGTCTTGATGTAAAGACCTTCACCCCCGGCACGGAGCTTCTTTATTATCCTTGCTGTACTCCGGCCTATGACAAGCGAGCTCGAAGAATAGCCTTAGCCACGGTGGATATCTTAAAGAAAGCCGGGGTCGATTTCGGTATCCTGGGGCCTGAGGAAAGCTGTTGCGGGGAGAGTGTGCGTAAAGCGGGGGAGGAGGATATTTTTCAAAGCCTGGCCCAGGGCAATATCGAGGTATTTAAAAGCCATGGCGTTAAAAAAGTCCTGGTCTCGTCCCCTCATTGTTATCACACGTTCAAGAACGAATACCCGGATCTCGGTGGGGAATTTGAGGTAGTCCATATAACCCAGTTCTTATTAGAATTAATAGAGGAAGGGAAGATAAAGCCCAAGAAGGATTTTCCAAAGAAGGTCACCTATCATGATCCCTGTTATCTGGGTCGTCATAACAAAATATATGAGGAGCCAAGAAAAGTGCTGGAGAGTATTCCGGGGTTGGAACTCATTGAACTTCCGGAATCCAGGGAGGACAGCATCTGCTGCGGGGGCGGGGGCGGAAGAATATGGATGGAAACCCAAAAAGAAGAGAGGCTTTCCGACCTTCGAATAACACAGGCCCTGGAGGTAGGTGCGGAGGTTCTGGCTATATGCTGCCCCTATTGCATGCTCAACTTTGATGATAGTCTTCTCAATATGGGCAAAGATGATGTGCTCGAGATAAGGGATATCGCCGAACTAGTTAATGAAGCGGTTTAGCGAGGTCGGTATGGACAAAAGAATAGGCGTTTATGTCTGCCACTGCGGGCTCAATATTGCGGCCACGGTTGATCCTAAGGAGGTGGCGGAAGCTGCTGCTTCTCTTCCTGGTGTGGTGTTAGCCCGGGATTATATGTTCATGTGCTCGGATCCGGGACAGGAACTCATTGTTAATGATATAAAGGAGCATAAGCTTGACCGGGTAGTGGTGGCCGCGTGCTCGCCCTTGATGCACGAGCAAACCTTCCGCCGGGTCTGCCGTGAGGCAGGGGTAAATCCTTATCTCATGGAGATAGCCAACATCCGGGAGCATTGCAGCTGGGTTCATGGTGATAATGCCACCGAGAAGGCCAAGGCGCTTGTTAGAGCAGCGGTAATGAAGATTTATTATGACGAGCCCCTTGAGACAACCGAAGTTGCCATTAATCCAAACGTCCTTATTGTGGGCGGTGGTATTGCCGGAATTCAGGCCGCTTTAGATATAGCCAACGCCGGTTATAAAGTTTACCTGGTTGAGCGGGAACCCTCCATTGGCGGGCACATGATCCAGCTCGATAAGACCTTCCCTACACTTGACTGCTCCGCCTGCATCCTGACCCCGAAAATGAGCGAGGCCGGCTCCCATCCTAATATTGAGCTTCTAACCTATAGCGAGGTTGAGGAAGTCTCGGGCAGTATAGGTGAATTTAGAGTCAAGGTCAGGAAGAAGGCCCGCTATGTGGACGAGGACAAATGTACGGGATGTGGCCTTTGTGCAGAAGCGTGTCGTTTAAAAGGGCGTATTGCCAATGAATTTGATCTGTGTCTGGGCATGAGAAGCGCTATCTATACGCCTTTTGCCCAGGCCGTGCCCAATAAACCAGTGATTGATACGGAGCACTGCCTTATGCTGACAAAAGGTAAGTGCGGTAAAGAGGGCCCAAAGTGCGTTGATGCATGTGGACCGGAGGCCATTGATTTCGAACAGGTAGATACGTATCTGGAACTTGATGTAGGAAGTATAATCCTGGCCACCGGCTATGACCAGCTCGAGGCCTTGGTTATACCCCAGTACGGATATGGAATATATGACAACGTCATCAGTGGACTTGAATTCGAACGGATCTCTAATGCTTCCGGGCCGACCGAAGGACAGATTTTGCTCAAGAACGGACAGCAACCCGAGAGTGTTGCCATTATTCACTGTGTCGGCAGCCGGGATAAGAACTTTCATGAGTACTGCTCCAGGGTCTGCTGCATGTATGCCCTCAAATTCGCCCACTTGATAAAAGACAAGACCGACGCCGAAGTTTACCAGATGTACATTGACATGCGATGTTTCGGTGAAGGGTATGAAGAGTTCTATGATCGCCTCAGCACAGAGGATGGGATAACGTTTATCAGGGGTAAGCCTTCCCGGGTGACAGACCGAGCTCTTACCGGGGAAGAGGAAAAAAAACTCATCGTATGCGTAGAGGATACCCTCTTAGGCAAGTTTATCCGGGTGCCTGTGGATATGGTCATTCTATGTAATGCCTTGGAGCCGAGAGCGGATGCCGAGCAAATGGCCAAGATCTTCTCCATTGGTCGTAGGGCGGATGGTTTTTTCATGGAGAGGCACGTCAAGCTCGATCCCATAACCACACTGAACGATGGGGTGTTTATTGCCGGATGTTGCGAGGGCCCTAAGGATATCCCCGACACGGTAGCGCAGGCAAAGGCAGCCGCCTCCGAGGTCCTGAGCCTTCTGGCCAGGGGTACGGTGGAAATTGAGCCTATTGTTGCCTCGGTGGATAAGGAAGTATGCACTGGTTGCGGCCTTTGCGAAAAGATGTGCGTCTATGGTGCGCTTTCCCTTGCTGAGGCTGAAGGAGTGATGACGGTGAATGAAGCATTGTGTAAAGGTTGTGGGGCATGTTCCAGTATTTGCCCTGTAGGGGCAATTACGTTGAGTCATTATACCTATCGTCAGATATTGGGGGAGGTGGAGGCCTTAAGTGCATATTAAGATATAGGAAGTGAAAAAATAAATTTAAGGCAAAAATTTATATTCCCCATCTTTGCACCCATCCCGACCTTCCACCCGCAGAGCAATTAGAACCAGCAGAGGCTATACACCAAGTTATATATTGAATTCACCCGGAGAAGGCTGCAAAAAAAATATCGGATAAGATTTTTAAAGAATTGGTAACGTTCAAAAGTGTATGCATGGGATATTAATTCATCCGATTTCCGTTTATGGATCCTTAACTCTGGTGCCTAAGAATCCGG
>CAZIXY010000231.1:0-5527 GCA_964543315.1 uncultured Desulfobacteraceae bacterium
ACCATAGCATTCTTTTCTTGTCAATTTATTTTGTTACCAGCGTCCCCCGTTCACTGATGGATTCCTCTTGCTCGGAAGGGGGATGAACATTCCCCTGATACCCGATCTTTGGCTTGTCAATAGAGACCTGACCGAAGTTATAATTCACATCATAAGCCGGATCTTTTGAAGGACTTATAAGCCAGCTTGCTGGTAGAAGAAACAGCCCCTCCCATGCCATCAATCTGTCGTTTATTCGGGTCGGGGCTTCCGTATGCTGCCAAAATAACACTGTCTCTAAGCTCAGGGTCTCGGGGGAGGTGATTCTCATGAAAGAAAACTGCCTTGCTGGTGCCTCCTCTCATATAGACTGCTGGTATTCAGACTTGCATTGTATAGACTCCTTTCTATTTTCTCTGAAAAGGTCAACGCATATATTATTATATTACTATTCCAAATTTGATGCCACAAGGGTAAATTTAACCTGAAATATCTCAATTGAGGACTCTCATGAGAAACTTGATAAATAAAAGAGCATGGAGATGGTTTTGTTTTGCATCATCACAGGACAAGAGCTGAGCCTAATGGAAGAACGAATCTGTTAATTATTAAAGCTTGCTTAAGCAGGGACGGCATGGTTTAATTGGCCAGAAGGTCATACTATTATTCGCTTATTAGCGTCTTCGTGCTATAGGGGCATATTTCCGTGATGGGACTTATTTTTTAACCTATCTTCTGGCCGATATATCCTTAATGCCTGAATGAGGGCTCTTCTGGTATCCTTGGGCTCTATAGCACGATGGAGAAAGCTCTTGGATGCGGCATCAAATGAGCCTACAAAACGTTTCTCATATTCTTTCATTTTCTCTTCTCTCATGGCCTCCGGGTCAGGTGCATTTTCAATCTCCTTTCGATATAATACCTTTACTGCACCCTTGGCCTCCAGCACGACGAGCTCTAAAAAAGGCCATCCCAATACCTGATCGGCTCCCAAATCCCTGGTGCACATGGCCTGTTTTGCACCGCCATATCCCTTTCTCAGCATCAGGGTGATTTTGGGCACCTCTGAGTTTGCATATGCATACATCATCTTCGCTCCATGCCGCAGAATACCACTATTTTCCTGGTCCCTTCCCACTGCAACCCCCAAGGTATCTACTATGGTAATAATGGGGATATTAAAGGAATCACAGAAGCGAACAAACCGTGCTGCTTTATCAGAGGCGTCTATATCAATGCTGCCAGTGAGATAAAGGTTTTGATTGGCAACAAACCCCACTGTCCTTCCATCGAGTCGCCCCAATCCGATCACCATGTTCCTGGCAAAATCGGGCTTCAGTTCTAAAAAATCCCCACGGTCAACAATGATCTTGATCATCTCTCTAATGTCATAGGGAGCCATTTTATCCTCTGGCAAGATATCCAGAAGTTCATTTGTCTCCCGCTCAGGATTATCTCCTGAATCAGTTATCGGGGAAATCTGCTGGGCATTAGAGGGAAGGTACTGCAGTATTCTTTTAATCCCCTCTAAACAACCGGCATCATCTTCATAGATAAGGTCTGCCATCCCGGTTTTTTGGCTGTGAACATCGACCCCACCTAACTCCTCCAGGGTAACATCTTCACCCAGGGTTGCCTTGACCACCTGGGGGCCTGTTATAAAGAGGTGGGTCCCTTTTACCATCAAAACCAGATCGTTTAAGGCAGGTGAATAGGCAGCGACCCCGGCGCATGTCCCCATAATAGCAGCGATGAGGGGAACATTACCCGAGGCCCGGGCGAGGGTAAACAAGATTTATCCAACTGAACGGGTACTGTCAAGGGCTTCTTGAATCAGTGCACCCACAGAATCGAACAGGCCAATACAGGGAACACCGGCCTTGTTAGCACTTTCAATAGTATGGGCTATCTTTTCACCATGAACACCCCCTACCGATGCATTGAGAACAGTACGGTCCTGTGCAAATAAAAAGACCCTTGCTCCCTCAATCGTTCCATAGCCGCAGATTACACCATCAGTGGGGCGTTTTGCCTCATCCATTCCAAATTCATTGCACTGAGACTCTGAAAGGCGAAACACCTCTACAAAGGTCCCTGGATCGAGCAATAAAGAGATTCTCTCTCGTGCTGTGAGCCGATTCTTTTCATGTTGCTTTTGAATGGCCTTGGGGTCACCCTTCACTATTTCCTGATCCTTTTGTGCGAACCTTTCCAAAAGGGATTCTTTTGATTTCATCCTTATCTTCCCTCCTTTGGCACAGCTTCTTCTTTGCTTTCACCTCTGACTATGTTCCTAATTGCCTGTGTGATATCATCGAATGAGGTGCTTCCTCTAAATACCTCTGACACGCCCAGGTCTTTTAAAACCTTAACATCCGCTCCAGGGATAACACCGCCTACAACGACCTTTATGCCTTCAATGCCCTGTTGCGCCATCCTCTTTAAAAGCTCCCTGCAAATAGGCACATGAGAGCCGGACAGAATGCTCAGCCCGATAATATCCACACCTTCTTCTATTGCAGTACTCAGGATTGAATCAGTGCTCTGCCTCAAACCTCCATAGATTACTTCCATCCCTGCATCTTTTAAGGCCCTGGCAACAACCTTTGCTCCCTTGTCATGTCCATCTAGCCCTGGTTTCGCAATGAGAACTCGTATGGGTCTTTCACCATCCATTACCACCCTCCTATATAAAGCGAGGCTGCTCTGCCTCTCCATATATCTCTTTCAATACTCCTACTATCTCTCCCATAGTGGCATAGGCTTTTACAGCATCTATCAAGCAGGGCATGATATTTCTCTCTTCCATGGCTGTCTTTTTCAAATCTTTTAGGCATTCGATCACTTTGCCTTTGTCCCTCGTGGACTTAACCCGGTTCAGCCTCTCAATCTGTCTCGTGAGGATCTCGGGATCATGTTTAACTACTTCCATTTCTCTTTGCTCTTCGTCAATGGTAAATCGGTTTACCCCTACCTTTATTATTTCCCCTTTTTGGATCTTCTTCTCAACCTCATAGGCCTGCTCTAACAATTGGCTCTGGATATAGCCGCTTTCAATACAGGCAACAATGCCGCCCTTAGATTCGATTCTTTCCATCTCCTTTTCAATCTCTTTCTCAAAAAAGTCGGTCAGATTCTCAACGTAATAGGAGCCGGCCAGGGGATCCACCGTATCTGCCACCCCGGCTTCATAGGCCAGAATCTGTTGAATTCTGAGCGATGTCCTGATAGCCTCCTGTGTAGGGATTCCATAGGCCTCATCAAAACAGGGCAGGTTAAAAGACCTGCTTCCTGCCAGAGCAGCGGCCAGGGCATAGTAGGCAATCCGTGCAATATTATTGAGGGGTTGCTTCTCGGTCATCCCGCTACCCATGGCCCCTGTAGAAAATCTCAACAGCATTGATTTTTCTTGTTTTGCCCCGAGCCGTTCTTTCACTATCCTCGCCCAAAGCCGTCGTGCTGCCCTTAGATTGGCTACATCCTGAAAAAGTTGAAACTGAATACCTCCGGCTATGAGATGAAATGAAATGAGCGGGGCTATCTGGTCGATTTGGTATCCCCGTTTGAGGACTTCATCGATGTACGTAATAGCCGTCAAAAACGGATAGGCAATGCTCTGGGCATGAGATGCCCCGGCCTCACACATATGAGTTCCTGAAACACTGACAGAATTAAACCGGGGGATATTCTCTATACAGTATACAATGGTGTCTCCAGTTAACCGGATTGAAGGTTGAGGAGGGAAAATCCAGGTGCCCCGGGCTATGTACTCTTTGAGAATATCGTTTTGAATAGTCCCCCGTAATTTTTCCTTGCTCACTCCCTGCTTTTCCCCTGCAGCAACATACATGGCCAAAATAATACTCGCAGTCGAGTTAACCGTAAATGAGGTGCTTATCTTATCCAGGGGAATTCCATCAAACATTTCCTCCATGTCGCTCAATGTATCAATGGCCACCCCCAGCCTCCCCACATCATCTCTGGCCAGGGGATCATCTGAATCCAAACCCAATTGTGTAGGCAGATCAAGGGCCAAGCTGAGCCCTGTTTGCCCCTGCTCCAGGAGAAATTTGAATCTGCTGTTGGTATTTTCTGAGGTCGAAAAGCCTGAATACTGACGCATGGTCCAGAGCTTTCCACGATACATGGTGGGATATACCCCGCGTGTGTAAGGGTATTTCCCCGGGTCTCCCAGAGAACTATCATAGTCAAATCCGTGAAGATCCTCTGGGGTGTAATAGAGTTTAACCTTCACACCTGTGTCGGTTTCCTTTAGGTCGCCATCCGTTTTCATATTCCCCCCTCTATCCTTGATTGCTATTTAACCCTTGGTCATGGTTACCATGTTAAAACTCCGGATGCAGAAAATCTAGATGATTTTCAGTTTCCTCAGCTCTTCTATCTCCTCAGGTGAATACTGTAACAGATTTGTCAGTATCTGATCGGTGTCTTCACCCAATCGAGGCGGGGCCTTGAATACATCTTCGTCGATCTCGGACATCTTGATGGGGTTGCCCAGAATCTTTACTTTTTTACCATTCCCATAATCAACCTCCGCAACCATATTACGGCTCAGTATCTGAGGATCTGATACGGCTTTGTCGATGGTGTTGATGGGGCCGATTGCAATCCGCTTGTCTAAGAGTTTCAACCACTCCTCCCCTGATTTGGTAAGAAATGTTTTCTCTAAAATATTGTACAATTCTTCCTTGTTCTTCAATCGATTCTCCCTGGAATTGAACTTTGGATCCTCAGCCATCTCCGGAATTCCAATTGCATTGCACAATTCAGCGAAGATTTTCTGCGTATTGCAGTCAATGACAATATCAAAGGTCCTTGTCTTGAATGCCCTTATGGGATGGATGGAAGTGTGACCAGATCCAACGGGTTGGGCAATCTCGTTTCCCACAAAATAGTACTGGCCTCTGTAGGTAAGCAGTGAGATTTGGCAGTCCAACAGGCTGATATCAATAAACTGGCCTTTACCAGTGTGTTCCCTCTGATAGAGGGCAGCCAATATGCCGTTGGCAGCAAATAGACCGCCCGCCAAATCACCCATAGGTGCCCCCATTCTCACCGGCATTTTTCCGGGCTCTCCTGTATAACTCATGATGCCCCCCCTGGCCTGAATAATAAGATCAAAGGCAGGTCGGTCATTGAATGGGCCTGTTTGACCATATCCAGAGATCGAACAGCATATAATCCTGGGGTTTATTTTTTTCAGGATATTGTAATCGACCCCCAGCTTTTTGACCACCCCCGGCCTGAAGTTGTCAATTACCACATCTGAATTCTTTGTTAGCTCGTAAAAGATCTCCCTGCCCTTCTCGGTCTTTAAATCCAGGGTCATGCTTTGCTTGTTTCGATTCATTGCGATAAAATAGGCGCTCTCTCCCTCGAAAAAATTGGGGGGTACCCCCCGAGCGCCCTCGCCAATACCAGGTCTCTCTATCTTAATTACCTCTGCCCCCAGGTCCCCCAGAATCAGGGTGCAGTAAGGCCCGGCCATAATGAGCGTAAGATCAAGGATTCTTACATTTGATAAAGG
>CAZIXY010000232.1:0-5495 GCA_964543315.1 uncultured Desulfobacteraceae bacterium
AGCCCTTCCCCGCCGAGTAAAAAGGCGTAACGCGACTTTTTACGAGGTTATCAAGAATGGTTTCCAGCGGATGGAACTGCCCATAGTAAAATGTTTTTTCCGGGTTTTTTTGCATATGATAGGCGGTATCGAAAAGGGACGCCCCCTTGATTCCGACAGGGTCGTTCTTTGCAAAAGCGACCGATGTGTAGTATGTGGGATCATACTGGGAAATGATTAATTCCTTGAAACCGGAAACGGCCCTGATATGGCAGGGGATCAAAAACCGGTAGATGAGCTTTCCTTTCCTGAGTTCGGCCGAGAACTCCTGAATGTATTTTACCTTAAAGGGCCTTTTATCAATCCTTATGAGGGTGAAATAGTCAAAGTTTTCGAGATTTCTAAATGCCTTTTCTTTAATATTTTTTACCTCGGACGTCTCCAATGTACCATTATTATTTGAATCACAGTCGCATGCGATCATATTACTGAAGAACTCATCAAAAACCCAGGTAACGTGAACGCCGGCCATTCCGTGTTTATCGAAGATAAAAGTGAGAGCATTTTCAATAAACACATGGGGATGCCCCGAACCCACACGTACGAATGGCAGCAGCAACAGCAGGCACATTGCCAGGCTCATGAATTTCCCGATGGTCCGGCCCATTGAATCCTGTCCATAAATGTAATGCCGATAACCCAAAAACCTTGAGCAAATATTAGGTATTGACCCTTGCCACCAAAGGTTTCCTGTCAAGGACCGGTGATTTATAGAAAAATATTGATATAAACTCCATCCCGGAGATTAACTTGGGGAACTATCCTTCAAAATGTTTCTGCATTGCTCCTGATGGTAAAACCCGATCAGGAGTCCTTAATTTTTTTTCCCACATAAATAATGTAAACTATCGGCTATAAAGAGCTACTTGTGATGAAAATGACATTTCTAAACCGTGTGTACTCAAGGAGTGGAGATTAAGCATGGATGAGTCTGAGAAAAAGGAAATTATCGAAAGAGCAGAGGAAGTCATAGAAAAAGCATACGAATTGGGAGAAAAATATGAACAGGAATGCACCGGGTGCGCCCAAACCACCATTGCGGCCATATTTGACGCCCTGGGCATCAGGAACGATGATGTGTTCAAATCATCCAGTGGATTAGCTGACGGACTTGGGCTGAGCGGAAATGGAACGTGCGGTGCTCTGGTAGGTGGTGCCATGGCAATCGGATATTTTTTCGGCAGGGAAAGAAATGACTTCAAAGATATGCTCAAACCGATGAAATCTTATCTGCTTTCAAAGGAGTTGTACGACAAATTTATAAAAAGGTATGGCGTCTGTCGATGTCATGACGTGCAAGAATCATTAATGGGCAGGAAATTCAACCTTTTGAGCAAAAAAGGGTTCGAGAAGGCCATGGAATTCGGCATGGTGAAACACTGCTCCAAGGTCGTGGGAACGGCCGCGAAGCTGACTGCAGAGATTATTATAGATGAGTGGGACTTAGAATAGATAAGGAATATTCTGCAATCCTGACAGGAAGGTCCTGTCAGGAGGCCGGGATCTTTAAGACCTTTGGAATTTGACGGTTCCTGGAAAGGGCCCCGGAAAGGAGGATAATGATGGGCAAAGAAGAGTTGCCAAGGACCTTTAAAAACATTGTGGAAAAGTATCCTGGTGTTTGGGAGGCCCACGAACAATTGACGAAGGCATGTGCCGATGCCGGTCCCATTGACCGCAAGACTGTCGAGATCGTAAAGGTAGGTATTTGTGTCGGAGCCGGACTTGAAACGGCAATGCAACGGCATGCCCTTATGGCCAGAGAGAATGGGGCTTCTGAGGATGAGATCTACCAGGCTGTTCTTATGGCTATGACCACTCTTGGACATCCAAGGGCCGCGGCCTGCTGGAAATGGGTTAACTCGGCACTGGAATGATCTGTTTAAGTGTGATAGAAAAGTAGATAGCCAATGAAATTAAACGGCCTGCATTAACAGGATTGTAGATAAGTTATTGGAGTTAACAAGATGCAAGGATAGAACCTTGGCAATCCGGTTTGCAGTGGATATTGTCCTTCAGCCGCACGGATCCGTCCCGTAAATGACCACTCAGGAGGTGAAATAATGTTGTTGAGATTGAAAGCCCTTTCAATTGCCCTTGCTTTTCTAATCCTGATTCCCGCTACAATGGTTTGCGCGGAAAAATCCTTGATCTTTTACATCTTAGATGGTTCGGGTTCCATGTGGGGTCGCGTTGATGGCAAGCTGAAGATTCAGGCGGCCAAGGAAGCCATGACTACTTTGCTAAAAGAAACCCCCGATGAAGTTCAATGCGGAGTTATGGTCTATGGACACCGGAGAAAAGGTGATTGTTCGGATATTGAAATGATTGTCCCGATAGGAAAGCTTAAAAAGGAAGAAGCAATATCCAGAATCAAAGGGATAACTCCGAAAGGAAAAACACCCATTTCAGACAGCATCGCCATGGCTATTGATCATGTCAAGAAAAGTGAATGCGTGAGCACGATTGTTCTTGTAAGTGACGGCATAGAAACTTGCGGAAAAGACCCGTGTGGGATGACAAGGTCCTTAAAGGAGAGCGGCATCAATTTTGTGATGCACGTCGTTGGATTTGATGTTGAAGAAAAGGCCGCTAAACAGCTTTCGTGTATTGCTCAGGCGGGGGCCGGACTGTATTTTTCCACTTCAAACGCCACGGATTTGCTGGCCGCAATGAACCGAATAAAAGAGAGTGTTGTCAAGAAGGAAAAGATTGAAGCGCCTGCTGAAAAAGCTGTACCGCCCCCGGAGCCCGAGCCGGTCAAACAACAGATTTCAAAATCATCAACCTCTATAAGGATAAAGGCCAAGGGACCTGGAATGGTATCCCTTAAGTACGACTCGTGGCTGAAGCCCCCTTACTACTGGAAGTTGATCGATCCTGAAACGGGTGAGGAAAAGGCCAAATTCCGTGTTCTCGAAGATCAGCCGGTTGCGCCCGGTGAATACCAGATCGTATGGAGGCAGAGTGAGCACGGAAGCGGTGAAGTGGTACTTGGAGAAGTGATTTCCGTGGTGTCTCGGAAAACAACGGAGGTCATACTGAAGACCGGCATTCGACCTGTCACTCCTGACTGGGTAAAAAAGCCCCGGTTCTGGGGACTTCAAGATCCGGTGACAAAAAAGACCATTGCCCAATTCAATACCATTGAGACACAGATTGTCCCGTCCGGCGAGTACAATTTGATATGGCGGCAATCCGAGCATGGCTCAGGTACTCTTACACTCGCGAGGGTCGTTATTGTGCCTGACAAAATTACCGAGAAACGACTCACGACAGCCTTGAACCTTGTACCTGCAGACTGGCTTTCCAAGAAAATTCGTTTTTGGGAGCTTCAAAACGCTGAAAGCTCAAAACCTGTGGCTCATTTTCGAATGGGTTTTGAGCCCCAATTGGTGCCTGCGGGAAAATACCGGGTTATCTACCGCAAAAGCGAACATTCCAGCAGTAATTCCTGCTTGGGAAATGTTGTTATCAAGGAAGGTGAGATGAATGAGTTTGCTATCAATACAGGGATAAAGCTTATTCCGCAACAGGGAATGAAACCTCCATACCGAATCGAATTTATTGAACTCAACGAAAAGGGTGAAAAAATCGGGACCGTTTTTCTCAGCGGATCTTTTGACCCAATGCCTCTTAAACCAGGCAGGTACAAAATAACCTACAGACAAAAACAACACGGAAGCAGCACAATAACCATAGTGGAATCATTTGACCTGCCCGCCGGCAACCTGGTTGAAGTTGAGCTATAATTTGAATCATACAATGTCCTAATTAAAGGCTTTGGACGTAAGAAAAAAACATCGATAAAATGAAATCAGAAAGATGGATTTTACTAACTTTTTGCCTGTGGCTGATGTTTTTACCGGACTCTTACGCCAAAACCCTTCAGTCGGCTGATTTCCCTTCCCTGGTTACCTCTATCAAGATAAAAACGCCTCTTGAATTTTGTGGAGAAGACGTGCCTTTAAATAGACAGGAAATCCGGGAGCGACTTGAAAAAGAACTTTTGCTGACCCTCTGGGACCGAGCTCAGGTTATTCTCTGGCTGAAGCGTTCACTCCGTTATCTTCCTCACATTGAACACACTTTAAAGAAGAACGGGATGCCGGAGGATCTCAAGTATTTGGCAATTGCTGAAAGTGCCCTTCGCCCTCATGCGGGCTCAAGGAAAAGAGCCATCGGGTTCTGGCAGTTTTTGGCCGGCACGGGCAGAAAATACGGTCTTGTCGTGAACAGACATATTGATGAGCGGCGAAACCTTTTTGCCTCAACGGACGCAGCTATCCGTTATTTCAAAGAGCTTAATGAAGCATTTAAGTCATGGACGCTGGCTGCCGCCGCTTATAATATGGGAGAAGAAGGGCTTATGGCCGAAATACTCGAACAGAATACGCATAACTATTATCATCTCTATCTGCCTCTTGAGACCCAGCGGTATATATTCCGTATCCTTTCCGTGAAACTGATCTTTAACAGTCCGAAGAAATACGGGTTCATACTCACCGAAAAAGACTACTATCCTCCTCTGACCTTCGATCGGATACAAGTTGACTGCTTCAAGGAAGTCCCGATCCGGATTATCGCTCGTGCGGCAAAAACCAGTTTCAAGAATATCAAGGATTTGAATCCTGAAATACGGGGGCATTACCTCTCAAGGGGAAGACGCGACATTCTGATTCCCAAGGGGGCGTCGGCAGGTTTTCAGGCTCGATATAAGAGATACGTTAAAGAGTTTTTCGCAGCCCAAAAGGAAAGGGTCTATATCGTTAAGAAGGGAGATAATCTTTCTTCCATTTCAGAAAGATTTGAAGTGCCTCTTCAGGCCCTCCTTATCTGGAACCGCCTTAATCTGAACAGTCCCATTCATCCGGGAGACCGTCTTATTATTCATCCAAAAAAATAATATCTTAGATGCCTGGTACAGCTGCAGTACTGATAACTCTTTGTTTTTTATTCCTGCTTGGGTTCGCGACTTCCACCGTGCTGTTCGAAGTGGTTGGGCCGGTATTGACAAGGCTTGGACTCATGAGGGCAGGTGAGATTAGTCACGGTCTGCGTGAAGACGGGTTCTTTTGAAAAAGATGTTTGACATTTGCGGGCTGGAAAAAAGTGCTACCCATGTAACCTTTCGAGGGCCAACCGGCCCAAACGAAAACCTTCAAAGATTTCCTCTTGCCGATGTGCTTTCAGACAAGGTTTTTTTGTCTTACAAAGTAAACGGCCAAGTCCTGCCCAAAGAGCATGGATTTACACTCCGTCTGGTGGCCGAAGATTACTATGGCTTTGATTGGATAAAATATGTGGACAACGTTGCGGTGGACAGGATTGAAGCGTAGTATGCGATTTTGCGTAACAGGTTTCATGAGAGGGAGGAAATAATGGAAATACTCAATATCAATAAAGTTGATAACCTCGTAAAAAGTCGCGTTACGCCTTTTTACTCGGCGGGGAAG
>CAZIXY010000233.1:0-5475 GCA_964543315.1 uncultured Desulfobacteraceae bacterium
CATGAACCGCCGTGTACGGACCCGTATGCACGGTGGTGTGGGAGGGCGAAGGTCGCGAGGCCTTCCCCTATCCCGATTGACTTCTGGCTCCTGGATACCTTAGAATGCATGACAGATCCCCGGGGTCTTATGCATGACCGTGTGCAGTAAGCTGCGGCGAATTACACCCAAAGAGAGAGCAAACGGAAACACCTCTTCCCTATGAATTTGTGTCGATGACCATTCCATCCCGCCCGACCAAGATGGGGCCTTTGTAAATATCGCTCATACCCCGGATAAACATCTGCTCAGCCTTGCTGTTGACCGGGATACTCGGCACCAGATGCGTCAACACAAGATTGCGGACCCCTGCATCCCTGGCTATTTCAGCGACTTCCATTGTAGTCGTATGGTATTCTACCATTTCCTTGGTCATGGCCAGCAACCGCGGATGATCCCTTAGCCTGGCTTCAGACATATTGACCAGTTGGAGGTTGAGGGCTTCGTGGACCAGGATGTCGCAGCCCTTGGCCATTTCGGTCATTTGTGGGACCTTTTTCGTATCACCGGAAACAACAACCGATTTCCCGAGATAGTCGATACGATATCCTACGGCGGGCTTTGCCGGTGAGTGGTCAACCTCGAACATCCTGATCTTAATATCTCCGTCATCATAGACCACTCCGGACTGGAATTCCTGGATACGGACTTGCTCACTAGCATCATACCATTTATCCTTATGATGTGCTTTCCGATAGGCATTGTCCAAAGAGTAAGCTTCCAACATTGCACTTACCACTTTCTTGGCTCCTTTGGGCCCAATGACCTTGAGGGGTTCTTTTGCCCCAAACAGGCCACGCAAGACCATCAATTCACCGAATTCGCCAATGTGGTCTGAATGATAATGGGTAAAGAGCACCGCGGAAACATCCCTAATCCCTGCTTTGACCATATTATTCAAGAACCCTCGACCGGTGTCTATGAGAAACCTCTTATCACCGGCAACAATCAGAGTCGACGCGCAGGCCCTTTGCGGATTGGGGATAGCGGTTCCTGTTCCCAGTAATATCACCTTGATTGAGGGTTCTGATTTGGCCGAAGCAGGATTCCTCATTCCTCTGCCCTCGAAGGTCCCACCACGATCCGTCTTTCCGTTTTTCACTATCAAGTCTTTTGTCACGTTGGCTGTCCAGACCGCCGTCATGGCTCCTCCATGAAAACTTAATGTGACCTTTAGATTCCCCTCCCTGTCAATAACACCTCTGCCTCTGGCTTCTGGAGCAAGGTCAATGGAAAAATCACTGATCCTCCCATTGGCATCCACGGTGCATTTCCAGTTGCCGCCAAAATTCCCTTTGAACGTCCCCTTATAACTGCCTTGAAAGGGACTATCGGCCATAACGAACCCGGCGGACCCGAGCAGGAAAATACCCAGCAAAACCAGCAAGCCAAATAACTTCGTTCTCATTCTTTCATCCTCCTTGATTTGATTTTTGTAGTAATCTGTCTTTTTGAAACCCCTGTCGAGAAAAGCCCTGCCATTCATTGCCAGAGGCAAAGACCCCGGGGCAAAAAGACCACTGTGTTTAGACGGCCGCGAGAATCCCATTTCCACCATATGGTCCCCTTCTCTGAACTCATTTACCAGATGGTAAAACAATGTTTGCCATAGCAAGACATAAAAGTCAAGTATTTTTTACCAATTGGTCAAAATTTCTTGACATGGCCCCAACTACTGAGTAGTATTAGGACCCATGGAAACACGTAACTCGGCTAAGAGAAAGCGAAAAACAACAGACAGGCAAGAAGCATCGCCGGGAAAAAGGAGGTCAAGCGATGCAAAACGGAAGATCATACTCAGGGCGGCGCGGAAAGTATTTTCAAGGCACCCTTACCATGCAGCCAGCATGCGAATGATCGCCAAGGAAGCCCACCTAGATCATCCCCTTATCATCTATTACTTCCCTACTAAGGCCGTTCTTTTCGAAACGGTTATGAAGGACCTGACTGAAGAATTCTCCAGTGAAATCCCGGGCTGGTTCAAGGAGATAAACGAAATGAGTCTATTCGAAGGCGTTTCCACATATCTGGATAGGGCTATCGCTTTCCACAGGAAAAATCCGGAAATCACGAGGATAATGGTTTTGAATATGGCTCAAGCGGTTCATAAACCTAATTTGATTCCGGGATATCAATACATTCAAAGAGTTATTGACTTGGGTACGGACCAGTTTAAGGAGCGGTCCCCATTCAAAATGAACGCCCAACAGACGAACTATTTCATTAAGGGCATGAGCCTGTTGATCATAAACCTGATGGGCGCGAGGGAATACCACGCCGAGATCCAGGGTTTGGACCCGGCAAGCGATGCATATTTTAAGTGGGCAAAAGAAGTGATCACGTTTATGATTCTCCCTGTGTTGAACAGTCTTGAATTGAAAGAATAGACCAGGGAATAACCATTCGATTTTGGATGGCTATCTGGTCTTCCTACAGAAGAAAAGGGGGACACAAAAACAGGCCGTTACAGTTATACGACTTGCGGAAGGCTGGTATTCAGAACTACGAGAGTATTTCAGGAGTGAGATCCCATGAAAACTGAATATCTTGATGAATATGCCTGTTTGGACAGACGCACCTTCCTTAGACTTGTGGCAATTGTTTCTGCAGGAGCTGCCCTGCCATGGGTGTTTGCCCGTGACGTATTGAGTATGCAGAGCCATGGACCCCGTAAGCGGGTTGCCCTGACAGGAATAAAAAATGGACCCCGTAAGCGGGTTGCCCTGACAGGAATAAAAAGGGGCTCCGGGGATCATCTATTGATAGAAGCCGTCAAGGACGCGGCCAGGGCTGCCACTGATTTCTCCTGGCTGTCACGGGGAGACGTGGTCCTCATCAAGCCTGCATTGAATTCGGGAAATCCCTATCCCGCTACGACAAGCTCTGTGGGTATCCGGGCTATGGTGGAGCTCCTGAAGGAGAAAGGGGCGCGCAAGGTCATTGTGAGTGATATGTCCGGTGTCGAACATGTAAAGCTTACCCGGGAAAAGCTAAAGGGGAGTTCCAGGGAACTTATGAAAAAGAGCGGTATGGCTGAGGCGGCGATAAAGGCTGGCGCTGAACTCTATTTTCCGGAGGAGGATGGGTGGGGGGCCTTCTTTGAAGACGGCCCCCAGGATTCCAGCCATTGGAAAGGCGCGATCATGATGTCCAAGATCCTGAAGGAAGTGGATCATCTCGTGCTCATGCCAAGGTGTGGCCGCCATGTACTCCTGGGAAGCAGCCTGGGAATGAAGGCCGCGGTGGGATATTGGCGAACGGATAGCCGCCTCGAATACCACAAGGATGCATCGACCATTCAGGAAAAGACCGCGGATGCCAACACCGTGCCATCAATTCTTGACAAACAACGGCTGGTCTTGACAACCGCTACCAAAATCCTTACTACCCACGGTCCTGATAAGGGGTTTGTTTCCGAGCCTGAAACGGGCCTGGTTATCGCCTCCGAATCCGTTGTCGCCCATGACATGATCTCTTTGGCATGGTTGATCGAGAACAGGGCAGCCATGTCGCAAGAGGAAAAGAAAGGCTCCAGGGATTTTTACAGGACACAATTCCTGGTAAGCAATATCAACCGTTTGGTGGTTGTGCTCCTTGGCGGTTTGGCGGAGGCCTGGAATACTGAAAAGCTGGTTAGAAATGATTTGAATACCATCTGGGATGATCGGGTGTTGAATCGTGCCTATGAAGTCTTTGGAGGGGTCCCCGAGGTGACCCTTGTCGATGGAGAGAAGGCCGTCTCTCGTGACATAAAGAAAAAACTCACGGAGATGGTTACGAAGCCAATCCAAAAACTATAATGTTTTTTGAGGTCGTTATGAAGAATTTGAACGCTTGTGCTGCGCTATTTATTATGTGCCTGTCCCTACTCCTTATACCTATAAACTCTTATCCTTGCACCTCCTTCTGTTTGAAAGTTGATGACAAACCGATGGTTGGGAAAAATTATGATTGGTCAATAGGTAACGGGCTTATCATGGTGAACAAGAGAGGCGTTCAAAAAATCGCTGCTCAATACCGAAGTGATGCCTATGGTAAACCTGTTCATTGGAACTCAAAATTCGGGAGCGTGACATTCAATCAGTTCGGCCGGGAATTCCCAATGGGAGGAATAAATGAATCAGGCTTGGTCGTGGAGCTATTGATGCTGGCTGAAACACTATACCCTGAGCCCGACCCCCGGCCGTCCATTTCGATGTTGCAGTGGGTCCAATACCAGCTCGACAAATTTCGAAAAACCCAGGAAGTCATTGAAAGCATTTTTCATTTGAGAATCGTTCCACCCCTAATGGGGCCTGAAGTCCACTATTTTGTTTGTGACAGGGGAGGGAATTGCGCCAGTATAGAATTCCTTGATGGAAGAGCCGTTTGCCACACTGGCAAGACCATGCCTGCCAGAGTTCTCACAAACAACACCTATGAAGATTCCTTAAGGGCCTGGAAAAACGGCAAACAGTCTCATCCCAATCAGTACTATGGCGCTGGAAGATTTGTCCATGCCGCAAGATTGTTGGAGGATTATGATAGTGATAGATCCGGGAACCCTGTAAACCATGTCTTTTCCATTTTGAAAAGTGTGTCCCAGGGCTCTTTTACAAAATGGAGCATTGTTTACGATATCCCCAACCTCACTATCTATTTTAAGACCCTTTCCAATGAAAAGGTTCGCTATGTTTCCCTTCGGGATTTTGATTTTTCTTGCGAATCACCGGTTTTGGTTTTGGATGTGAATAGTGATTTTCAAGGAAATGTGCGAAACATGTTTACCAAATACACCAAAAAGGTCAATCGAATGCTTGTTGAAAGCGCATTCCGGGATATGTCATTTGGTGGTCTGGATAGGCAAAAAGTGTTAGATATGGTCACGACATATCCGCAGGCAAGTATTTGCCTCCCCCAGGAGGCTGCCCAAAATTGAGGTGGTCCCCATCGTCGAGACCATTTTTGATTGAGTTTAAGGTGTAATGAGATAGTCCGCCTTTATCCCATAATCTATGCAGCCTTTCTCAGCTCACGGCGTAATCGGGGGACACGATATTTAACTCTTGGTGTAAGGCCTTTTGTCTGATATAGATTTTGCTATGGCACGAATCGCAAGAGTTGTAGCGCCGGGGCTGCCGCATCATATTACCACCCAGAGGGGAAACCGTCATCAGCATACCTTTTTTACGGATGATGATTATCCGTATATTGACCTGATGGGAAATATGAGCTTATTGCCTGATGTCGAAACATTATCATCTTATTGTCGTTCCGCCAAAGCAGGAGGCCCTGATGCTTGCTATTGGGGAAGCTCATCGCCGGTATACCCGCCGCATCAATTTTCAGAAGGGCTGGAAAGGGCGTTTGTGGCAGGGGCGGGTTTGCCTCTTATGTTCTAGTCCGAAGTTCCTATAAAAATCGGCTCAATAATGAACATAACATATTGATATATCG
>CAZIXY010000234.1:0-5471 GCA_964543315.1 uncultured Desulfobacteraceae bacterium
GCTGGCCGAGTATAACAAAAAAAAATATTTTTTTTCAAAGCTTTTTTCAGAAAATTTTTGTTTTGCAATGTGATCAAAAAAGTTTGGGAAAAATCGTCTTTTTGCTCATGCGTGGCAGGTGAGTTGCGAGAGCTCAGGCGGGCCGTCATGTAAATTCATCTGTTTCCGTATCCGAATGATATCCTCTTTTAATGGCGGGAAAGGATAGTTTCGCATGTCGGGTCCTGGTCGGGAGTTGGCAAAGGGCCGGTTACAGGCTACCTGTCCGTCATAACCTTTGCAGCCGCTCGTGCGAAAAGGTTCGCCCGAGTCTATGACATCATCTATTTCACGCGGAGACAACCCGAAATCCACAATGCTGCCCCTGTCAGTGTATGTAAATCTGCCTGCCTTGCCTATACCATTATCTATCAGGTAACGAGCAATTTGTATACGCCTGTACTGATCCAGGGGAGGCGGATTGTGATCCGCCATCTCAGAGTTGGGTTCGGGAAAGAATGAAAACAGGTGGGTCGTGGCCCCCATGTCTTTGCCCCTCTGTATGGCATGGCACATTTCTTTTTCGGTCTCACCCATTCCCACCATAAAGTGCGGACCTGCATTGCCCTTACCGAAAAGACCCAGACATTCAGAAAGGCAATTCCAGTAAGTCTCCCACTTGTGCGGACCGCCTACCCCCGGACCACGGAAACGATCAAATAACTCGGGCGTTGCCAGGTCGATTGCCACGCCGATTTTGTCTGCACCGGCAGCCTTAAAATCTACAAGGTCGGTATGGTTTAAAATGGTCGGGGAAATAAGCAGAGAAACAGGCACATCAAAACTCGACCTGAACAGTGCGCATATGTCTTTCGTGTCTTTTACAGCACGCTTATGAGTGATCATGGAAATACAAATCCTTTTAACCACGTCCTGCCTTTTTGAAATACACTCGATGATTTCATCTAAGGGATAGGTGGGCCACGTTACCCTGATAAAGCTTTTCCGGTTATAGATACCGGGTCGTTTACTCGAAAGGCCACAATAGGCGCACCTTGCCGCACATCCCGCCCTGTAGGTCAGAAGTACGTTAATGCAGTAAAGCTTTGCATTCCTGTAAAACATGCCCCGCTTGAACCCGAGGGTCATGGCGGCGGCCAGGCTCATTCTCAGAACCAGAGGGCTTTCAAGGTCAGGCTTATTCTCCCGGACTATTCCTGTTTCTCCTATTGCTTCCATTTCTCTCCTGAAAAATCTTTTGATACCGAACAACAGGTCCGCTGGTATTTTATCTCAAGTCCGTAATCCTCAGCTCGTTTGATTGCTTCTTCCGACGGTATGGCCATACGATTGACTCCGGCCTCAATTGCAAGCAGTTCTATATCAGTGTTCCCTCTTTGTCTCGCACAACCCAGGCTAATTCGTATGTCCGGCATTCTGAAACGTGCTTCAACAATGATGTCTGCAATCTCTTCGGCTGGCGGCGTTGTAACATTAGGCATGTCAGCGCCGGGTAATTGCATCAGAGAAACGATGACAACCTGTTCCACATCAAACCGGGAGATCATTTCAACGGCCCTTTTTTCCCCTTTGATCTTCCCGTTGTGGATCCCGCACACAATATGCGGGACAACAGGGAGCGCCGCCTTGTTCAATGACTCAAGGGAAGATAGGACCCAAGAAACACCGGCCCTTACATGGCAGATACTCAAGTACGTCTCATCATCGCCGATTACATCAATGAGCGCCTGATCAACACCCGCTTCTTTTAGGCGAAGCGCCCCTGTGTAATCAATAAAGCCGCTGTGTACAGAGACAAAGAGATCGGTTTTTTCCTTTATTTCTTCGATTGCGGGTGTAAAATCCTTCCATGGCAAACGGCCTTCTTTGTCACATCCGCCGCTGATGAGGACCCCGTGATTCCCTTTCTCCGAAAGATGGAGGCATTTTTCTATCAAGAGGGGAGGGTATTCAGCAGGGATCATGGAATGCAGGAGAATTCCCCTGCAGTGATTGCAGTTAAGGGCACAATTAGTTCCCGTGATGGAAATGGCCGGGTATTTGCCGGACACGCCATCTAATGAGAACATTCCGGGGAGAAAAAAGGTAATACGCCTGCCGAACCTGTCACGGGATATCTGCCTGGCCTGTTCTAATCTTCTAACCTGATCTCGCATAGTACTCTCTGTATGCTATCCAGCAATATTTGATGATCTCATCAAGTCGGTCCCATTCCTGCTCTAATAACTGCCGCCGTTTAAAGGCCCTTTCCAGGGTCTCTCCGAAGAGATCGCGCCACTCCCTCTCGTATTCCGATAACAGGTTCAGATCTCCTGATTCGACTGCAAGCGCAGCCCATTTTCCTGCCATGCAACCACACATAACGGCCTGAAAAACTCCTGCCCCGGTGATGGCATTAGTTTGCCCTGCTGCGTCTCCCACCAACAGGATATTTTCATGGGTTGTTTTCATTAAGGGTTCGACAGGAATCCATCCGGCAATATTCCCCAGTATTTCCCCTTTGATTTTCCCGGCCTCGGCCAACCGGGATACGAATTGCTTGAGCACATGGCCAATAGGCTCGTAGTTCCCTTCCCTCTTCTTCATCCCCAATCCCACGTTGGCCACACTGCCTTTTGGGAAGAGCCATCCATACCCGCCATAGATTTCTTTATCAAAATAGACCTCGGTAAATTCCATGGCTCGGACCAGGGGAACCCGCACCTGAACCGCCGGGATAAGGCTGCGGTTTATTGATCCTATCCATCTGCCCACAGTTGATCGAGGCCCATCCGCTCCGATGATTACGCCTGCCTTGATCTTTGAGAACAGCCCATTGTCTTGTTTAAGGATTACCTGGTTACCATTTTTAGACACAACCCTTCCTGAAAGCAAAATTTCCGCTCCGGCCGTCTCTGCCTCACCGGCTAATGTCTGATCGAAAAGATCGCGTCTGATGATGAAGCCCGGGGCTCGAGTCTCCCTTATCTCTCCGCCGGGCAGGATCGTCCTCATGCCTTGAACAGGCTGAACCACAAAACGGCGTCCCAGGTTGACCTCTTTAAGAAGGGGTCCGGGGATGTGCTCCGCACATCGCACCGGGCTGCCTACAATGGCCTTACGTTCGACCATGAGCACCCGTGCCCCTGAGCGGGCCGCGGTCATTGCGGCAGAGGATCCGGCAGGGCCGGCGCCTACAACAAGTATATCGCGTTTATGGGTTTTCATAATCAGGTTTTGCAGGGCGGCCAAATCAAAAAAGTGCAAACTACTTTTGTGCCTTTGCCAAAGATGCCGTCATCCCACATCAACATTCAATACCATATTCAGAAGATCCAGATTCACCTCTGTCTGGCTCTCAAAATTGCCCGCATATGCCTCCTTTACCTGGTCGAGCTCATAGCAGGTTGTGTTGTCAATATCTAAAAGGATGCCCGGCATTCCCGCCCTTTCGAAGTCGTCCACATGTTTGTTGAAAAACGGCTGACAGCAACAACCTATGAACGCCGAAACACCGGCCGCTTTTAACCTGTGCAGTTCAACTATCAAGTCTTCAAAACTGACAATCGAGATGCTTTTCATTTTCTTCATGCGGCCCATGGCCCATGCAGCCCCGATTGTGCACTCTCCACATACCCGGCACCCCTTTTTGTATCTCAATTCACAGGTGGTGAGCTTGGAACAGTAAGGCAACAGGAGGACAGAGGGCCTCTTTCTAAGGACCTCTTCAAAAGAACCGTTGGTCACTGAAATCAGGTTGCAGTACTCTAAGGGTATGCCATATTTAGAGATGGCGATTTTTTCCAGTGCCTGATCCAGGGGTTTGAGAAAATCGTCGCATCCCATACCTGGAATGCTTATGCGCCCTTCATCAAAAAACTGCCTGGTAATAGCGTGCACATGCTCCCGGTCAAATACCGCCCCTCTCAGGCCGGCTTCCATATCAAACAGGGCACGAGTCGGGAAGGAGAGGAAATCTCCCGTGATATAAATATCCTTGATCCTGTTCCTGGGGAGATTTACAACAATGGTAAAACGGACAAGGCCGGCATCTGTCTTGTAAGCCGCCTGGACCACTTCGTGCCTGCTGAATACGGGCTTCACATGATCTATCCATTGAGCTGATTGGAAGTAGTCCAGTTTTCTCTCGAAGACCTTCTGCTCTAAATCGGTGAGATCTCCTGGTTCAAGCCTGATTCCCAGGCCCTTCTCAAACCCTGTCTTGATAGCCTTTTTTATGTCGTCTAACGGGGGCGTATAACCCAGTTCCCATTTAAGACAGGTTACCCGCTCCTTGACGGAATCGATTTCCTTTGCCTTTAGTTTTTCGACGGGAATCTTGAGGCTTCTCAGCATGGTATCCACGTCAAAATCCGTCAGCATGGTTCCCTGGAAAAGGAACGCACCGTCAGACTCGGTCCCCCCGGTTCCCGATATCTTGCGGCCGTTGATTTCAATGTCATTTCTCGGCCGGAAGGACGACTTAATCCCCAACAGTTTAAGTGCCGTAACAACCGGGTCGCACAAGACCTTGAAAAGTTTGTTGCTGGGGAGGATTATATCAAAAAATTTCTTATCACAGATTACCTCCCAACCTAACTGGCTCTCATCAAATAGAAGTCCTCCACCGCCAGTGATACGCCGGTTAATTTCAATCCCTTGAGACTGGCAGTATTCCTTCCGGATTTCCTCATCAATGGATTGATGAAAACCCACCAGCACGGCCTTGGGCGAAAACTGCAGGAAATGAATCGTATTGGGTGTCTTTCCTTTCCCTCTTAGTTCAAGCAGGGTCTCATCCAGGGCCATGTTTTGAGCCGCCGTCATAGGCGGCGTATCCAGTAGTCGCCAGATCTTCATGAATAATCTCCAGGCTCCGGAACCTGCACTCGCTCATTAATCTCAATCGCAGGGTGCTCAATTCCCTTCTCGATCTCTTGCTCCAAATCCTGATTTAAACCCATACAGATACATGTAGAAAAGACGGAAATCAGAGAAAGGACCTCCTGACTCAATGCAGTGAGGGCGCAGTAGAACATCTGTAATTCGTGGCGGGAGACATTCTCCGAGTTATACGGTTCCATGGTTGAGTTCCTATCCTAAAAACAAATTTGTAATTACCTGAATCTTGCATAAACAATCTTGAACGGATTAATAAAAAACATAATTTCATCTACTTAGGTAGGTTTTAAGTAGACCATGGAAAAAACATATTGGGTGTCAATAGAATGAAACCCAAATATTCAAGATTGTTTACCCTTCGGGAGTGCCGATTTTACCGAATCCACTGCGTTATCAAGTGGTTGTGGTAAAGTACTACAGCTGCGTACTTGAGGCCTTGTATCTTCGGCAGACTAGACGCTTGCAAAATACAGGAATTAAGATTTAAATTTTTTAGTTTATCACGCACCGATCTCAAATACAATTGCGTTTTTAATCCCAAGATCCGACATTGATTTAGGCGGACCGATATATTGTGGTATTTCGTATCA
>CAZIXY010000235.1:0-5453 GCA_964543315.1 uncultured Desulfobacteraceae bacterium
CTTCACCCCGTTAAATGAATTCTCTATTTAACTGGGGCTGTCCAAAATAGACCTGCCCTATGATTTCAATTTAGAGTAAAGCAAACTAAGTTCATCAATGAATAATAAAACCTTATTGATCACCGGTGGTGCCGGGTTTATCGGTACGAACTTTATCCGCCATGCCCTTGCTGTCAGGCCGGATTGGCACATAGTCAACCTTGATGCACTTACTTACGCAGGCAACCCCGCCAATTTCGAAGACCTTGCTCCCGATCAAGCAGAAAGATATCACTTTACTCGAGGCGATATAACTGACGCTTCTCTACTTAAACGCCTCTTTTCAGAACACAACTTCGACAGTGTCGTTCATTTTGCGGCCGAGTCTCATGTTGACAGATCCATTGTGGGTCCCGGGACATTTCTGGACACAAATGTCATTGGTACCTTCCGCCTCCTTGAGGCAAGTCTGCGAAACTGGGAAAGAGAAGGTAGACCGGATGACTTCCGTTTCCTGCACATATCTACCGACGAGGTATATGGCAGCCTTGGGTCTAAAGGGTACTTCACGGAGAAAACACCCTACGACCCTTCAAGCCCCTATTCGGCCTCCAAGGCCTCTTCGGACCATTTTGTAAAAGCATACTTCCGTACCTATGGCCTTCCCTGTATCATTACCAATTCATCGAATAATTACGGTCCTTATCAGTTCCCGGAAAAACTCATTCCCCTGATGATTTTGAATATCCTGGAAGAAAACCCCCTGCCAGTCTATGGTGACGGAAAAAACATTCGAGACTGGCTTTATGTTCTGGATCATTGCGATGCTCTTATTAAAGTCCTTGAGCAGGGAAAACCAGGGGAAACTTACAATATAGGTGGAGGGGAAGAACGACAAAACGTTGAAATCATTAATTTGCTGTGCGACCTCCTGGATTCTCGATTGGGTCGCTCAGCCAAAAATTCGAGCCGACGGCTCATCCGTTTTGTTGCTGATCGGCCGGGGCATGACAGGCGTTACGCAATTGATGCAACGAAGATACATACCGAACTGGGCTGGCAACCTGAATATCGCTTCGAGGATGCATTAGAAGCCACGGTGGACTGGTATCTGAATCATATTAAATGGGTTGATTCGGTCAGAAGCGGCGAATACCGTAAATGGATTGAAATCAATTATGGAAAACGGGACCTCGCATCAACGAAGAAAACCTTGATGAACACATCAACAGGGAAAAAATAATGAAAGGAATCATACTCGCGGGAGGTTCAGGCAGTCGTCTGTATCCTATCACCCGGGCAGCAAGCAAGCAGCTTCTGCCGATATATGACAAACCTATGATCTATTACCCTCTATCAGTACTCATGCTTGCCGGTATTCGCGAGATTCTGATTATCTCCACTCCCAAAGATTTGCCCCGATTTCAGGACCTTCTTGGAGACGGATCACAGTGGGGCCTTTCCTTTTCTTATGCTGAACAACCTCGTCCTGAGGGGCTTGCCCAGGCATTTATCATTGGTCGAGATTTTGTGGAAAAAGATAATGTTTGCCTCATTCTTGGAGATAACATCTTTTACGGACAGGGGCTTAGGGAAAAACTTCAAATTGCTTCTTCCAGAAAAAAGGGGGCAACAATTTTCGGTTATTGGGTGAAAGATCCGGAGCGTTACGGCGTCGTGACATTTGACGAGAATGGCCAGGCCACTGATATTGTTGAAAAACCGGCCCATCCGATGTCCAATTACGCGGTGACAGGGCTTTATTTTTACGATAACAGAGTGCTTGAAATTGCTGCCGGGCTTAAGCCTTCGAATCGAGGAGAATTGGAGATTACAGATGTAAACAGATACTATCTTGTACGCAAAGACCTTCGGGTGGAACTTTTCGGTCGGGGATTCGCCTGGCTGGATACAGGGACCCACGAATCGCTGCTGGAGGCAAGCACATTCATTGAAACCATTGAGAAACGCCAGGGCTTGAAAATAGCATGTATTGAAGAGATCGCATATCGTATGGGATACATCGATGCAGACCAGGTTCACAGGCTTGCACAGCCAATGCAGGAAAATGGATATGGCCGGTATCTCATAGATATACTGAAACATTAAAGCCATGAAAGTCACACCAACATCCCTTCCCGGCGTGCTGATTATTGAACCTCAGGTTTTCGAAGACAACCGTGGCTTTTTCATGGAGACTTATCATCGGAAAAAATATGGCCAGTCCGGCTTAAACCAAATTTTCGTACAGGACAACCTTTCACACTCGGTCCGGGGCACTCTCAGGGGATTACACTATCAACTTAAACATCCCCAGGCAAAGTTGGTCCAGGTTATCAAGGGTGCTATCTTTGATGTGTCTGTGGACATTCGCCAAGGAGCGCCTTCATTCGGTCAGTGGACAGGTATTCCTATTTCGGACGAAAACAGGCGCCAGGTATTTATACCTGAAGGATTTGCCCATGGCTTTTGTGTGCTGAGCGAAACAGCCGATATAATTTACAAGTGCACGGATTTATATGCACCTGATGATGAGGCAGGACTCCTCTGGTCAGATCCGGATCTTGCCATTGACTGGCCGATAACAGATCCCCTGCTCTCAGACAAGGACAGCCAATATCCCTGTTTGACCGATGTCCCTTTAAAGCAACTGCCGGTCTATACGGAAAGCACATGAAGATTCTGGTAACAGGGGCTAACGGCCAGCTTGGCTGGGAACTATGCAGGAAAGGAATAGAGGAGGGTTTTGATATCATACCCCTGGATCTCCCCGATTTTGATATTACAAATCGTTCTGAAGTGAATAAAGCAGTCGGTCAGGCGGGTGCCTCTCTGGTTATTAATGCTGCAGCCTATACGGCAGTTGATGAGGCAGAATCAGAGCCGGAACATGCCTTTTCAGTCAACCGTGACGGTCCGGCAAACCTGGCCTCTTCCTGTGCTGAAAATGGAACCCCGCTTATTCATATCTCCACGGACTATGTCTTTGATGGAAACAAAAAAGGCCCGTATTTGGAAACAGATACTGTCTCGCCCCTGGGGGTTTATGGTAAAAGCAAGGCGGATGGGGAAGCGGAAGTAAGGAAGCGTTTGCGATCGCATATTATATTGCGTACTGCCTGGCTCTATGGCGTGCATGGTAACAATTTTGTTAAGACCATACTGCGTTTGGCAAGAGAAAAAGAGGTGTTGAGGGTGGTGGACGATCAGTACGGGTGCCCGACATATGCTGCTGATATGGCTGAGGCAACCTTGGTTATCGCGGCCCGGCTCCGTGATGGAAATGATATTCCATATGGCACGTACCATTATTGCGGTCAAGGGGTGACCACCTGGCACGGTTTCGCGGAAAAGATTATTGAATCGGCGAGACACCATGTTCCGCTTGAGGTGAAAACGGTAAAGCCCATCACAACGGAAGAATATCCCACACTGACAAAAAGACCTGGTAATTCGGTCCTGGATTGCTCTCAAATACAAAAACATTTTGGCATTCACTGCAAGCCCTGGAAGGAAGGCCTTGCCAGTATGATCAAGCGCCTGCTGTCCGCCCCGGGTTCTGAAAATGTATATGGTAGCCAGAGAAGATGTTTTTGATCGAGTCGCAGCGGGATAGACAATTCTTATGGATTTCTTGTTAGATGTCAACGCCAGTGGGGCGGTAGCTCGTTGGTTGCTTGAACGAGGGCATAATGTGGCGGAGGTCAGTCAAACCGACCCAAGAATGGATGATGATAAGATCTTGGGCTGGCCTGTGCGAGAAATGATCTTTTTTCGAAGTCATTCATCCAGCATCCCCGCCTGCCGTACTGCGGGCAGGGACGGCAGGCGGGCGGCGGGCAGGCAGCATCCAGTACCCAGTACCGTTCTTTTCATACCTCTTGACAATTGTAGACACATAAAATAGAATGTAGTCACTATATCGCAATTCCAATGGGAGCCAAAATATGGAGACAGTTGGCGTGAGAGAATTGAAATCAAACCTGAGCCGTTACCTAAAAAAGGTGCAGTCAGGAGAGAAAATAGTTGTAACGGACAGGAAAAAGGAAGTAGCCGTCATTCTGCCTTGCGGAAAAGAAACTGATGAAGAGGAGTTGCTTCAATTGATTCAATGCGGCCTTGTCCATTGGTCCGGTGGAAAACCGGCAGGTATGCCATCCCGCATCTCTTCAAGAGGCAAAAACGTCTCTGAAGCTGTTCTCGAAGACAGAAGATAGGTATGATCCTGTATCTGGATACCAGCAGCCTTGTCAAACTGTACGTGGAAGAAGAGGATTCGCCGAAAATAGCAGACCTGGTAAGCTCCTCTAAAGTGGCAGCCACATCGCTGATTGGGTACACCGAAGCGAGATCGGCCTTTGCCCGCAGATTCAGAGAAAAGGCGTTCTCGAAAAAAGTATATGGACGTCTAATTTCCTTCTTCAATAAAGATTGGGACAACTACCTAATTGTAAGGGTCACTGAAGAACTTGTTCGGCTGGCTGGTGATTTGGCCGAAAAACATGGGTTGAGGGGTTTTGATGCCATCCATTTGTCCTCGGCTCTAACCCTGCGCCAGGAGATATCCTCCCCTATTATTTTTTCATGTTCTGACCGCAAGCTTCAAGAAGCTTCGCAACGTGAAAATCTTAAGCAGCCGGCACAGCAGTTAGGCCCAAACAGAGACAAGGAATCAGCAACTGCTCAGGAGCCAGAATGAAAATGAACCCCAGAGATATATAATGCTTGTATTCTGGATTCTGGCTCCTGAATTCTGACTCCTGATAAGTTATGAGACCTTTGCAGAACCTGCTGAAAATCACCACTTTTTATAACGTGCAGAAATTTATTCCTGAGAGACTAAATATGTCCTATAATGTATGTAAGAATGCAACAAAAGGAGGCATAAATCATGGCCACTGTAGATAACAGCCAGACAACTATTATTAAGCGTATGGAGGGGCTAACGCCGGATATGATTCAAGAAGTTATCGACTTTATCGACTTTTTAAAATTAAAGGGGGGACAGAATGTATAGCTCTGAGGGGGCATTGTTGCTTCAACAGGAAGGCCTTCGCAGGATATGGGAATCTGACTCTGAGGATCTGTATGAGTTATAAAAAAGGGCGATATCGTAGTCGTGAGGTTCCCTTTTGTGCTGCGAAATGGAAATGAGGTCCAAAAAGGGCGTCCAGCTCTTGTCATCTCTGATGATAATGTCAAGAGAAGATACAATGACGTGACCCTCGCGGCAATAACTTCTCAAGTCCCTGTTGATATTATGGCTCTGGAGCTAATCGTAGAACCTGAAAAGGAACTGGCCCATTACAAAATGGTCATGTTTTCAAAAATCGCGGATTTTGGCTATTATCGAAAGCAGATGCAATCGGGACTGATCAAAAAGGTCATGGAGGGCTTAGACATTGGTTGATACTGAAACGAATACATAATGGCATTATTTATGAAATTAGGCATTAAGCATTGAAAGCGTCTTT
>CAZIXY010000236.1:0-5449 GCA_964543315.1 uncultured Desulfobacteraceae bacterium
ATTCCGGTTTGTTATGATGAATCCTTTGGAATTGATTTAGACGAAATCGCAAAGTTGATAAACTTGTCTAAAGAAGAAATAATTCAATTGCACAGTTCGGCAATTTACGATGTGCATTTTATTGGTTTTTTACCTGGATTTCTTTATTTGGGAGGGCTACCGGAAGAAATTCATTTTAATAGGAAACAGGACATAAATGCAATATCATACGCATTGCCGGGTGGTATTACGAAAGGCTATGCATAAATTGGTAATGCTGAAAACTGTTCGCATCAACAGTGATTCTTTCGCCTTCAAAGAGAAGATGACGGTCTCTGAAAGGCGTTATCTCAAAAAAAATACCACGAACCTTTGCCGTGGACAAATATATGCGGTTTAGGCCACGGGCTTGATAGGAGTTTGCTGGCTCGTTTTAAAACCGAATATATTTGGCCACCCACTCCAACAGGAATAGATAACGCCTTGAGGAAACTGGCATCGCCGTAAATGTTTTACAAACACTTTTCAACTTTACCTATAAATCAGACCATATAAATGAAAAACAAGGACGTTAAAATAAAGGACATCGGAGAATTCGGGTTTATCCGATCTATAATGGACAACTGTCACTTTTCTTCAGAAAAAATTGTCAAGGGCATAGGTGACGACTGTGCCGTTATAGGACCCTATGGAGATAAATTATTCCTGATCACGACTGATCTACTGGTAGAAGACGTTCACTTCACATGGGGAAAGATTTCACCGGAACATCTCGGGCAAAAGGCGGTCGCCGTAAACCTGAGCGATATTGCGGCTATGGGCGGAAAAGCGCTTCACCTTTTCCTGTCCCTGGCCATTCCCAAGTCCACGCGCTTAAAGTATCTCCATTCCATTTATGGGGGAATAAAGACAATGTGCGAGCGTTATGGGGTAAACATCCTGGGAGGCGATACTTCCGCGTCACCGGACAGGCTGATTATCAATGTAAGCGTCCTTGGTGAAGTGAATGAAAAGGAAGTTTTGTACCGTGACGGTGCCAGACCGGGTGATGCCATATACGTTACCGGAACCCTGGGAGACTCAGCCGCCGGGCTGAAGCTCATGAAAGGAGATTTTTCCGCACCGAATTCCTTGGCCGAATCCCTGATGAAGAAACACAATCTTCCCGTCCCTCTCCTGGAAACCGCCCGTAGGATCGCCCGAACCCGTATGGCCGGTTCCATGATCGATCTGAGCGACGGGTTGCTTGCCGATCTCCGGCACATCTGTGAGGCAAGCGATACAGGCGCAAAACTCCGTCATTCCAACTTGCCCATTTCACCGGAGCTAAAAACCCTTTCTGAAATCAATAAGTTTGACCCTTATGACCTCGCACTTTCAGGTGGAGAAGACTACCACCTACTTGTTACCGTACCCCGGAAACACGCCTCCTCCTTTCAAAAAACGTTTGAAACGGGGGAGACGGCCCATCTCTTCCCAATAGGCGAGATCACGAGCCGCAAACCGATAACGATCCTCATGCCGGATGGAGTGGAAAAAAAGATTGATGCAGAGGGTTTTGAGCATTTTCTCGGCCCATGATCAGGAGCTATGTTGCCGGACTTTGAATTCCAGAACAGCCTTATCCACATAATCCTTTAACCGGACTGCTTCTTCCCGATGAATTCTCGATATGCCGAGTGCCAGCCTCAGGTAATCCAGAAACCGGGTGTCAAGCCCTAATAGGTGAGTGTATGGTGCCTTGTCTAAGACCGGTAAAGCCTTTTTCAATTGAGCTTTAAGGCTGGCTGAAAATGTTTCGAATCCGGCGCAAAACGACTCGGTCTTCAGCATATCGATAGTGTCATCTGACACAACATGCCCGAGAAGATAGGCGTTGGCCCGGGGACTTTCCCTGGTCAAAAAAAAAGGATAGGAACTGAAAAAGCTTTCTTTGGTCATGATCCGCCATTTTTCATGTGCGGAAATCAGTTTAAGAAGATCAGCGCCCCAGCCCATCATTTTAAAAAGCGGGTTAAGCTTTCTGCTGGAATAGGAAAAGGAGTCAAGATCATCTGATAGATGAAGCCAGAATTCCCGGTCTCTGATGCCTAATTCAAGAAAGACCTTCGCCTCAGGGCAGCTCTCTCTTTCGCACTTGTTACTATAATCAACGCGAAAACGGAGATCCACCCCTTCATTTCCGGCCGGATGCAGAAGACATCCGACAAGCTTGAATTCTTTATCCAGGTACCCAAGGGCCCAGCAGGAAAATCCTGTGATAGGAAAAATCCCGTTTGCCTTTTTATGATATTCAGAAATGTTTTCGCGTAGCATCCTCTCGACAATATTCCTATACTGGATGTGTTCATAATCTGCCGGACGGATAGGAGGGCAGCACGCAAAACAGCTCTTTCCTGTTCCTGGAAAACAGAGTGTCGCTTTTATACTTTTCAGACTGGTAGGCATCTGCGGTTATTCTTTAAGATTACAGTAGGTGATGTGGAATAGACGGCCCACTGACACCCGGGGCTCGATAATTATTTTATTCTGATTTCCTTATGTGGTTTTCCAATAAGTTTCTCTCTTCTTCTCCTCGCAAGTTCCCTTTTGTCAGCTACTTCGTCCGATTCATCAACAATTTCTCTACCCAGGATTTCTTCAAGTATATCCTCCAGTGAACACAGGCCGGCAAGCCCCCCGTACTCATCAAGGACCACAAAAAGATGTTGTCTCAATTCCAGATACTCCCTCAACACCTTATTCAACCTGGCCGTCTCAACAACAAAGTGAACCGGTTGCATGATTTCAGTGAGAGGCATGTCCTTCTTGCCTTCTGCAAGCGCCATAAAGAGTTCCTTTGTAAATACAATCCCAACCACATCCTCCATTTCCCGGTCATACACGGGAAACCTGCTGTGCTCCCACTTTGTTGCCACACTGCTGGCCTCCTCAACCGTAAGATGCTCGCTCAATGAAAAAACAACAGTTCTTGGTGTCATCACATCTTTGACCCTCTTGTTTTGCAGGGTCAGGATATTTTCGATGGCTTGCTCCTGATAACGTTTGATTCCCCCGCTCTGAAGACTTAAACGAGCCATCACTCTTATCTCTTCACCTGTTATTTCCTCCGGGGATTTATCTCCGGCAAACAAGCGTGTAATAAGACCGGTTAACCATATGGCCGGCGCCATAAACCACACAAGCCCTCTCAACGGGTAGGCCACTTTAGGCATTAAGGACCTGCAATAGACAACTCCGGCCGTCTTGGGTATTATCTCTGCAAAGACCAGAACCGCTAAGGTAAAAAATGCCGAAAAAAATCCGAGCCACTGATAACCGAAAACGGCGCTTGCCGCTGACCCTGCAACCGCAGCACCCGCGGTATTGGCAATCGTATTGAGGGACAGTATGGCCGCTATCGGCCTGTCCACGTCCTTTCGCATTTTTTTAAAAAGCTTTCCGGTTGGTTTTCCGGCCTGAACCATCATCTCAATGTGTCTTGTCGGCACGGAATATAGAACCGATTCGAACAGCGAACAGCCTGCGGAAATTATGATGGCGAAACTCGTTGCAATTATCAATTCTGTCATTTTTCATTTAACCTCGTTGAATTCCCTTTAAAAAACCTTTGCGAAATTCTGTTTTTTTAATCGATACTATTCAGATGCCGAGGCTCATTTATATTGTAAAAGCACCTCATCTCCGGATCAAAGAAACGAATAGTATCTTCATCAATATATTTTACCGAAACCTCGGTAAAAAACTGGCCGATCTGGTATTTGCGGGAATCAATCAGTTGTCTGATAGCAGGCAGGCACCCTTGACCGTAAAGGGCATGAAGCGGTTCCATCATGCCCGAAATACTGGGCACGATCACGTCACAATCATCCCTGATCTCTACAATATGCCGGATCAATTTCCTGTTGAGGAAAGGCATATCACAACCCACCAAAAATCCTGCGTCATTCGTCATCCTTGTCAATCCTGTAAAAAGACCGCCCAAAGGGCCTAAGCCCTTGATAAGATCTTCGCACATGGGAAGCTTTAGAAAAGAATATTCCTCCGGAGTATTGGTGATGATTATCACCTCATGAAAAAGAGACTGCATCACTCTGCTCACTCTCTGGATCAATGGCATGCCATTGAAATTCACCAAGGCCTTGTTCCGACCGTATCTGGAGCTCTCCCCCCCCGCAAGAATCAGGCCTGAAACATCTTTGATAACTGACTTTGAATATGGTAATTCTCCTATCTCAATGCCAAATTCCATCACATTCACATGCCTTTCTCGCTTTCTTAATCGGCAACACAGGTCTTGTCTCCGAAATTTAGAGATTTTATTATGAAAACACCCCTTAAAGGACAAGTTTTTTTATGATACTGCATACCGAATCCAACGTCAGCAAAAAACCTTTGAGCATAAACATAACCCATTAATTTGACATAGCCTTATAAAATAGTATATTTACTATTTTTGGCATTGTACAATATTAAACACCTGTCTAATGGTCGAGGACCAAGAAAGGAGTACTTTGAGTCGAGACGATTTAATTAACCTGGAAGGATTGGTCACCAGGGTCCTGGGTGGCGGCACAATGGAAATTCAATGCGACAATGATATCACAATAAGGGGTGTGCTTTCAGGACGCATGAAAAAAAACCGGATTAAGGTGATGGTCGGAGACCGAGTTCAGGTCAGTGTCTCTCCCTACGATACATCCCATGGACTCATCACCTATCGCTTCTAAGGCGCCTTAATCCCGCTCGCAGATTTCCACCAGAACCCCGTTGGTTTCCTTCGGGTGAATAAAGGCGATCTTTGCGTTCCCCGCTCCTCCCCTGGGTTCGTTGTCAATCATACGCACCCCTTTTTTCTTAAGGTCGTCAAGGGCCTCTTCAATATTATCGACGCAAAAAGCGATATGCTGGATGCCCTCACCTCGTGCGTTGATATATTTGGCAATGGGGCCGTCAGGTTCCGTCGATTCCAGCAGTTCTATTTCGCTGTCCGTAATCGGCAAAAAGGCCACGTTCACCTTCTGGTCAGCCACGTTTTCTATCTCTTTGATGGTCAATCCCAGAATTTCCGTATAAAACTTCCCCGCCTGCTCAATACTTTTGACGGCAATACCAATATGATCGATGTGTTTTATCTTCATAATACCCCCCTTAATAATTTAGTAACGCTCAAAAATGTATGCATAGGATATTAACTCATCCGATTCCCGTGTATGGATCCTTAACTCTGGTGCCTAAGAATCCGGATAGGTCTTGTCAAAGCGAAGGGTATGGGGCTCTTTTTTCAGAATCGACTCGGCCGGAACGCTGGACCTGGCAAACCTGCAAACCAGGGCGGGCGGATGGCTGCCCGGGTTTATGCCATGTCCTGTGCCCTGTGTGTGAAGCACAGTAAGCTCCCCGCCCGCCTCAGGCAGCAGGGTCATGTACAATCCGGCAACCAATTTTTCGATTCCTGAAAAAAGAGTCC
>CAZIXY010000237.1:0-5436 GCA_964543315.1 uncultured Desulfobacteraceae bacterium
GAAGCCCTTCCCCGCCGAGTAAAAAGGCGTAACGCGACTTTTTACGAGGTTATCTTAGTTGATAGATATCCTTTTTATTTGGATGTCAATGTCTTCTTGGTCAAAGACAGTAGGTGCCTTTTCAACCATGAGGAATGAGTTTTTCCGAATGGCGGTTATGGGCTTAAAAATTCGAGCCTGCCGAGACTTATTTTTTTAATTTTGGCGCTGCGCACCTCTGCCTTTGGCATTTCTATTGTCAAGCGGAGAGGAGGTGAAAATGAATAGGCAAGAAAAAGAACAATTTGTGGTTGATCTTCATGGCAAGCTTGAGAAGGCTCAAGGCACCTTTCTTGTGGATTATAAAGGCCTTAACGTAGAGGCTGTTAGTCGCTTGAGACGGGAGCTTAAAAAGTTTGAATGCGAATTTCACGTTGTAAAAAACAGGCTCCTTAAGCTTGCAAGCGAAGAGACGGAAACTGGTTTGATTAGTGATCATATGAAGGGCCCGTCCGCCATAACAGTAACCGATGAGGATGTGATTGGTCCCGCAAAAGTTTTGGTCGATTTTGCTAAAAGCTCTGAACAGTTAGTAATTAGGATCGGGCAGATATCCGGAAAGATAGTCGATACTGAAGCTATTAAAAAATTGGCGGAATTACCAGGAAAGGATGTGCTTCTGGCGCAGGCTTTGGCAGCCATGGAGGCAGTTCCAACATCTTTTCTCAGGGTTATGAACGGCCTAATTGTTAAGTTGTTGAATGTATTGAAAGCAATTGAACAAAAATAAGGAGTGATTTTTTACCTGAAAACTTAGGGAGGTTAAAAATAGATATGGCAGCGAAAATCAAAAAGGAAGATGTTATTGAATATATTTCGAATATGACTGTACTCGAATTATCGGAATTTGTGAAAGAGCTGGAGGAAAAATTTGGCGTGAGCGCTTCAGCCCCAGTCGCAGTTGCAGCGGCTGCACCGGCTGAACAGGGCCAAGAAGAAGCCAGTGAGAAGACCGAATTTGATGTTATCGTGTCTGGTGTTGGTGATAAAAAAATACAGGTAATCAAGGTCGTTCGGTCTATTACAGGTTTAGGGCTGAAGGAGGCCAAAGCTGTAGTGGATGGGGTTCCCGGGCCTGTCAAAGAAGGAGTACCGAAAGAAGAGGCCGAGAGTATTAAGGCACAACTTGAGGAAGCCGGGGCGAGCGTCGAAATTAAATAGTACTCAGATTCCAACCTTTAGCTAATGGCTCATGTCGGAACGGGTAAACATATCAAGGCGGTGTGCATTTAGCAACCAGCCATAACCGAATTGAGCGGGGAGATACCATGCAAAGACAAGATGGTGTCAGCAGGCGTATAAGAAGAAATTTCGGGAAAATTGAAAAATCAGTAGAGATCCCGAGTTTGATAGATATGCAAAAAAAGTCTTACGAACGGCTTTTGCAAAAAGATGTTCCATCCGAAGAACGTGAGGATGTCGGACTCCAAGGGGTATTTAAAAGTGTTTTCCCTATCAATGATTTTGCCGGGACATCTTCCTTGGAATTTGTTAGATATGCCTTTGAAGATCTTAAATATGACGAGGAAGACTGCCTTAATAAGGGAATGACCTTTGAAGCTCCCATCAAACTCACAGTCCGACTGGTTGTGTTTGATACAGATGCCTTAAACGGAACTAAGAGTATTAGGGATATCAAGGAGCAGGAGATTTATTTTGGAACCCTCCCTATGATGACTGATCGAGGGACTTTTATCATCAACGGTACTGAAAGGGTTGTGGTAAGTCAGTTACATAGATCCCCCGGCGTATTTTTTGACCATGACAAGGGAAAAACCCATTCAAGCGGAAAGCTTCTATATTCGGCTCGGATTATTCCCTTAAGGGGTTCGTGGCTTGATTTCGAGTTCGACCCCAAGGATTTTTTGTATGTGCGTATTGATAGGAGACGGAAGTTTCCTGTCACAATCTTTTTAAAGGCTCTTGGATATTCAACAAAAGAACTTTTGCGTAAATTTTATCAGACGGAAATCGTTGGGATTAAAAAGAATAGATGTTGGCAAGAAGCCAAGATTGAAAATTTATATCAAAAGAAGATTTCTAAAGACATTGTTAATAGCCGTACCAAAGAAGTTTTAGCCCAGGAAGGAGACAAATACACTAAGCGCCTGCATAAAACCCTAAAATCCGCCGGTATTGATAAAATACCAATCGGGCTTGAAGACGTGGAGGGTAGGGTAATTGCAGATGATGCGATAGACCCGAAAACAGGTGAAATTCTGGTAGAGGTAAATCAAGTTCTTACCGGTGAAGTACTTAAAACGCTCCAAGAAAAGGGGATTGAGAAGATAGAGTGCCTGGTCCTTGATGCACATGGAGTAAGCACCACTATCAGAGACACCATGCTTTTGGACAAAATTGATACCTCCGATGAGGGGGTCTTGGATATCTACAGAAAGATGCGTCCAAGCAGTCCGCCTACCCAGGAAGTAGCAGCTGGTTTCTTTAACAATCTTTTCTTTAATTTGAATACCTATGATCTATCGAAAGTCGGCAGGCTGAAGTTAAACTACAGGCTTAATTTTGATGTGCCGCTTGAACAGAGGACCCTTAGGAAAGAAGATATTCTAGCTACGGTCGAAGAGCTGATTAAGCTAAAGAATGCAGAAGCAATTGTGGATGATATCGATAACCTCGGAAACCGAAGAGTAAGGGCAGTCGGTGAACTTCTTGAGAATCAATACAGGATCGGACTCGTAAGAATGGAGAGAGCCATTAAAGAGAGAATGAGTCTTCAGGAAGTAGAGACCTTAATGCCCCATGATTTGATAAATTCTAAACCGGTATCTGCCGTAGTGAAAGAATTTTTTGGAACAAGCCAACTTTCCCAATTTATGGATCAAACCAACCCAATGTCAGAGGTCACCCATAAGCGGAGATTGAGTGCTTTGGGTCCCGGTGGGTTGACCAGGGAAAGGGCCGGGTTCGAGGTTCGGGATGTTCACCCGACACATTATGGAAGGATTTGCCCGATCGAGACTCCTGAAGGGCCAAATATAGGCCTGATAGTTTCCTTGAGTACTTACGCGAGGGTTAATGAGTTCGGCTTCATTGAAACGCCCTACAGACAGGTAGAGGACGGAAAAGTTACAAACAAGATTAAATTCTTGTCCGCACTTGATGAAAGGAGGTACCCCATTGCACAAGCCAATGCTCCACTGGATAAAAAAGGGCAGTTTATAAGAAAGGAAGTCGCAGTGAGGGTAGAGGGGGAGGCTCAGAAGATTCGAGCCGATGAGGTTAAATACATGGATGTGTCTCCGGATCAGCTTGTGAGCATCTCCGCCTCTTTGATCCCCTTTTTGGAGCACGACGATGCAAACAGGGCTTTGATGGGATCAAACATGCAGCGTCAGGCTGTTCCTCTATTGAAAGCCAAGGCCCCGTTGGTGGGGACTGGAATAGAAAGCGTGGTCGCCAGAGATTCAGGTGTCTCTGTGATCGCAAAAAGGGACGGTGTGGTTGAAGATGTGGATGCCTCAAGAATTGTCGTTAGATCCAAAGTCGAATCGGATGATGATGAGCCGGAAGTCGAGATCTATAAGCTTATTAAGTTCAAGAAGTCAAATCAGAATAGTTGTTATACCCAAAAACCCATTGTTGAGCAGGGGGCTATAGTCAAGAAGGGGCAAACTATCGCTGATGGACCTGCCTCGGAACTCGGGGAGCTTGCCCTGGGGCAGAATGTGATGGTCGCTTTTATGTCGTGGGGTGGGTACAACTTCGAGGATTCTATTCTCATCAGCGAAAGAGTGGTGAAGGAGGATGTATATACCTCCATCCATATTGAAGAATTTGAAGTGGTATCCCGGGACACAAAGTTGGGTAAGGAAGAGATCACCAGGGATATTCCGAATGTCGGCGAGGATGCCTTAAAGTATCTGGACGAAAGTGGCATCATTATGATTGGTGCGGAAGTCAAGCCGGGAGATATCCTGGTTGGAAAGATAACACCTAAGGGGGAAACCCAGCTATCTCCCGAAGAAAAGCTCCTAAGGGCCATATTCGGAGACAAGGCAGGAGATGTTAAGGACAGTTCCTTGAGGGTTCCACCCGGGGTACAAGGGATTGTGATTGATGCCAAAGTTTTTTCCAGAAGAGGTGTCGAGAAGGACACTAGGAGTATGGCGATTGAAGACGAAGAAAAGGGCCGGCTCAGGAAAGACCTTCAGGATGAGATTGATGTCATAGGGAGAAGTGCAAGGGAGAAGATAAAGGATCTTCTTATCAGGAAAAAGCTTAAGACCGGACTGCGTGATAAGATTAGCGGAGAGATTCTCATACAGGCAAATAAGTCAATAAAGGCGGAGGATGTTAACAGGATTGAAATTGAGGCTTGGGCAGGTTCGGATTTGAGAACCACAATGGATGTTATTGAGAAACTTGAAGCCGTTATTCAGAGATATTCCGTAAAGGTCGCACGTACCACTAAAATGTTTGAGGACAAAATAGACAGACTGGGTGTGGGTGACGAATTGGCTCCCGGTGTCATTAAGATGGTCAAGGTATATGTTGCAGTAAAGCGTGTGCTGTCAGTGGGAGACAAAATGGCCGGTCGCCATGGGAACAAGGGTGTCCTTTCCAGAGTTCTGCCTGTTGAAGATATGCCATATTTTTCTGACGGGACTCCGGTGGATGTGGTTTTGAACCCCCTTGGTGTTCCATCAAGAATGAATGTGGGACAGGTCCTTGAAACCCATTTGGGGTGGGCCTCTCGAGAGTTGGGCATGCAGATTGAGAAGATACTGAATACCATGAAAAATGCTGATGAACTGAGGCGCAGACTCAAAAAATTGTACCCCAAAAATGAGTACAAGTTTTTTGAGAAATCATCCGATGATGAACTGGTAAAAAGGGCCAAGTTGTTGAAGGAAGGATTGCATATGTCCACACCGGTATTTGACGGCGCAATGGAAGATGAAATCGAGAAATACCTTAAAGAGGCCGGTTTACCCATAACCGGACAAACGACGCTCTATGATGGAAGGAGTGGCGAGCCTTTTGATCAACAAATTACTGTTGGAGTCATGTATGTAATGAAGCTCCATCATTTGGTGGATGACAAACTACATGCCCGTTCAATCGGTCCATACTCACTTGTTACCCAGCAGCCCTTGGGCGGGAAAGCCCAATTCGGTGGCCAGAGATTAGGAGAGATGGAAGTTTGGGCCATGGAGGCCTATGGAGCCGCATATACTCTGCAAGAATTTCTGACTGTTAAATCCGATGATGTTGCTGGAAGAACACGAATGTATGAACGGATCGTTAAGGGTAATAATGTTCTTGAGGCAGGACTTCCGGAGTCATTTAAGGTGCTAATGAAAGAATTACAGAGTCTTGGTTTGGAACTTCAGCTTTTTGAGGATAGTCAGACATGACGGACTCGTAAAAAGTCCG
>CAZIXY010000238.1:0-5408 GCA_964543315.1 uncultured Desulfobacteraceae bacterium
GGACTCCGCTGCAACAGACCTCATCAATAAGCGTGTAATCCACGTTTAGACGATCCAAAAGATCCAGAGTCGCTTCGGTTGATTCGTCTTCCCTGTAAAGCCCCACGCAACCCACGAAGTAGACGTTTTTCGCCTTTTTCTTTTTCTCTCTACCGAAATCTTCGCGCTCGTCTTCCGCGTAGATATTGGTATGCTTTTTAAGCACCTCATGCATGCCCTTAAATGCAGGATGGCAGCTCCCGATACTAACCATATCCTTTCTCACCTGCTTGATTATCTCGGGCACATTGACGCCGGAGGGGCAGTTTTCATAGCAACTGGCACAGGTGGTGCACTGGAACAGGCTTTCAATCAATTCATCATCAAGTTGAATTTTGCCGTCCATTACCTCTTTTAACAGTAACATCTTTCCCCGGGCATTCAATGCGGGACGGAGGGTTGATCCGAAAACAGGACAGACCGACCGGCAAAACCCGCATCGGGAACATTGCAGGACTTGCTCTCTGAATTTTCTTTCAAAATCGTATTTAGCTTCCATCTTATTCATCCAGTGCCATCTTTCCAGGATTGAGAATATTATTGGGATCCAGCAACCTCTTGATGCCGCGCATCACGTACATTGCCGCCGGGTCATGCTCCAGGGTCATAAAAGGGGCTTTCTGGAGACCGATTCCATGTTCACCGGTGAGGGTTCCTCCAAGATCAATAGTCAATTGAAAAAGTTCGGCGCTCGCCGCTCCCTTACTCTTGACCTGTTCCGGGTCATAGCCGTCGTACACGAACTGGGGATGAAGATTCCCGTCTCCCGCGTGGCCGTAAGTTGCGATAATAATATTGTGCTTTTTGGAAATGGCCTCAATTCCTTTAAGCAAATCCGCGATCTTGGCCATGGGGACGGTCACGTCTTCAAGCACAACATGGGTCTTGATCCTTGATAGAACCGCGTATGCTGACTTTCTGGCCTCCCAAAGCCCGGAGGCCTCCTCCTCGGATTCCGCTTTCTTGACCTCACCGGCATTATTCTTTCTGAAGACTTCGATAATCTTTTCCATCTGAAAATCGGTCTCATGCGTGGTGTAGCCATCCGTCTCAGCAAGGAGTATGGCATCAACTTCCGGAAGATTGAGATCCGTGTTCTGGTTGATAGCCACGATGGTATCGCGTCCCAGAATCTCCAGCACGCTGGGTATTATCCCGCTATACATTATCTGGCTGACGGCCCGCCCCGCATCCTCCAGGTTATCAAAAGTGGCCATCGATGTTGTGGCCGCAGTGGTCTTGGGGTTGATCTTTAGGGTAATCTCCGTGACCACCCCCAATGTTCCTTCCGACCCCACGAAAAGTTTGGTCAGATCATAGCCGGACACACTCTTCATGGTCCTTGAACCGGTCCTCATGACACGCCCGTCCGGAAGAACCACCTGCAGACCCAGAACATAATCTCGAGTGGTCCCGTACTTGGCTCCCTTCACGCCTCCGGCGTTAGTGGACACGTTCCCACCCAGAGTACAGACGGTGCCGCTCGCGGGATCGGGAGGAAAGAAAAATCCATATTTCGCAAGCGCTTTCTCAAGATCGGCGTAGACCACGCCGGGCTGAACTATCACCAGTCGGTCCTCAATACTGATCTTTATGATTTTGTTCATGAGACTCATGTCAAGGACAATCGCTGCGTTCAGCGGAGTAGCCGTGCCCGTAAGACCCGTTCCCGCACCTCTGGGTACGACCGGGACATGTTCCCGGTTTGCCAGCTTTAAAATATCCGAGACATGCTCGGGGGTCTCAACCCATACCGCGCATGACGGTCTTTCGCTATACTCAGACGCATCATAAGAATAGGAGACCATATCGATGAGGCTGTCTGTGTAATTTTTTTCCCCCACAATATCTATCAGGGCCTGTTTCATTTTCTCGGCCATAATTCACCTCAAAGTTTCTTCTATTAACCGCAGACTAACACAGACTAATACCTGGCCGACTTGGCCAGATATTATATGTCATGCTCTTCGGAAAGATTTAAGACCATTCTCTTAATATCAGCCTTAGGGTGTTTAAAATTGACCAAAAGCCCTACTTGTATCCCTGTTGCCTTCATATAGTTCAACAGTTGGGCTTCATGAATCCTGTCAAGATTTTCAACCGTTTTAATTTCAACTATGACCCCATCTTCTACAACAACATCCGCTATATATTCTCCTACCACATTTTTCTTATAGTAAACTTTTTCTAGGAAGCCGGGACCAAGAATCCTGTTAAATGTCTGCGTTTTTCTGCGTGGGTCTACGGTTCAATTCACTCCCAAATCATCACCGGATATGCTCGTGTTCCGAGACCGCGTTCATAGCCAGAACTATGGGTCCCATGATAATATGAAGCATACGGCTGAAAGGCAGATAGGCAACAAATATTCCGGTCAAGATGGCATGGACATACCATATGTATCCATAATATTGTGTCAAACCGGTCGAATCCGAAAATAAAGCACTGATCGCGCAGCCAATAAACGCGTAACATGCACCCGCAGGACTCCCGGTCATGGCAATACGCATGCCCTCCAAAATAAAACCAATCACCACAATGCCCCCAATCAAGCCAAGCGCCAGCCGATCCTGTCCGGGCAAGCCGGGAAGTTTTTCCGGCTTCTTGAGAAACCCTCGAATAAAGGCCAGGACTGCTCCTAAAATAATCATGGATCCTGTCAGGTCAAACAGTAAGGCGGTCACCGGGTGGTTCTTGTCCAGCATGGGCCAGGTCAAGGGGAATTCGGGCGCCCAGATAGATGTTATAAGCGCTATCAGACCCCAGGAAAACCTGAATACAAATGGCATAAAAATCAGACTGTGTATGAGCCAACGTGTCCCTGACTGCCTGAAAAGTCTTCTCTGCAGAAGAACATCCAAGATCATTGCCTTTAGGATCACAAGTATCTTGCGGGAAAAGAGGGTTCTGATGCCGCTCCATAACAAATCAAAAAGTCCGGCAATCAGGCCGTCACGCCTTACTCCTGGAGTCGAACCGGACAGCCAATAAGAGAAGAGCGTTAAGATACCAACAAGAAATACGACTAAGGCAAGGATCGTTGTTGTATCGCCCACCGAAAAGGTGGCCGTATGACACGGCATACATAGGATACTTTTGGCCGGTAAAATCATAGCTGCGGCACCGACCTGATTGCCCTTGATGTGGCATCTGCGACAAGCGGTTTCTTCATCAGCGGGGAGCATTTCATGGATTTCGGAAGGTTCTCCAGTTTTGCGAGGCTTTCTGTCCCAAACAATGAGCTTTGTTTCAGGATCTCCGACGGCTTTCACGCCGGTCAAGTGACACGCCTCGCAGGCAACCCGCGTATGGGCATCATGGGCCACTTTTTCATCGTGGGGAAGATGACATTGGCGGCAATTTTTCGTCTTCTGGTTCACGTGATTGTATCGATCGGCTTCCAGATGACATTCCGTGCAGGCAATACCGGCATGGGGAACCGAACGGTATCCACCGCTGTCAATCAGTAAAACGACCTTGCCGGTCATTTTTTGAGCCCTGGTTTCCCCCAGGGAATGGCAATGAAAACAAAGTCGGAAAATTTGGTCTTTTCTTTTTGGATCCTTGGAATCAAAGGCGCTATGGCATCCTAAGCAGGCCCTGTCTTCATCCAAGGGCGGCGGCAAGGAAGCACGTGACTCGTGACACGCAGCGCATTGCTCATGTCGTGGTTTGGCGGGATCAAATGGAGCCTGGTCTTCCCCAAGACTGAGCTGGTAGTGAGGATTATGACACTCAAGACAATTCTCATATTTTTGGGGTTCTTCAACCTTTATAGTTCCATGGACATCTTCATTCAGATCATCCATGACATTATCATGGCATGACAAGCAACTATCCACACTAAAGAAATCTTGAATCCCCTTATTTACATTTTCGGGGTTCGGATGGATTTCCTGTTCGGTAATTTGCTCGTGACACTCCTGGCAGGAGGTCTGTCCATGGACCGACATATGAAATTGCTCGGGATCTATCCGCCACGAAGCATCACTTGTTTGAAAACCTAATATGAGGAAGGCAAAAACAATAAATAGAATGGATGTATGTCTTATTGTCATTTTCCTTTTAAGCATATCCTTACCGTGATTGCGCAAGGCATCTTACCCCTTCACAGAAAATATTTTTTCGATTCAAAGACCAATTGTCATAAAAGTACTATACGTCTCATTGAAAACCGCTGCACTATTCCCCTTTTCTTGGACAAATTCAATCATGATGAGAAATCAATAGCTCCGTGATAGGTTGTTTTGGAAATGAATTGCTTTCCTGGTAAGACCATTAAACCAATTTACCATACTATATTAGAAAAGCATAGAAGGCTTTTAACAGAAGCGACGCCGAAAGTCAATAATACCATACTAAATAAAACTTACGAGATAATTACAATAATAACAGACGGAAACAAACAGATTAAATTGAAAAACAGCCCTTTTCCCATCTTTATCGCTCGGCTATCCTCCCAAAAAAAGGAGAACCCGCAAGCCTCATTTCATTATGGTATGACCAAAATATAGTAAAACCAGCAAGCAGTCACCCCCGGCGGGCCTGCCGGATGACTCAGGGTTTTTCCCATAGTGCAGCCAGAAAAGCCCCCGTCATCAATCCCCTCTTTCGGCCTTCACGTTCTGTTTCTTGCGCCTCCTCCGGGGCATCGTCCTTTTTAAAGTGAATAGCTGTTTTGATTACGGCACTTACCGGGGCAATGGAACGCATTTCATCGGGGGACCTGAAAATTGTTTTTGAAAATATCGAAGGGCCCTTCTTGGCGTCATTCATCCTTCGAGAAGCCCAGGGACTGAGACTGTTGAGGGTGGTCACCACAATTCTTCCAGAACTCCTAGTAACACGAAACAATTCCTCAACGGCCCTCTGGGCATCCTTTACAAACTCAATGGCGGTCATGGAGACGACCTTATCAAAGGTGTCGTCCGCAAAAGGCAGGGACATCATGTCCCCGACAATCCCGCTGAAAGGATATCTTTCTGCCTTGTGACACGCCCGCATGACCATGGGCCGGGAAACATCAAGCCCTATAACATGCGGACCGCAAGAGAGCATACCGAGCGTAAACACCCCTGTTCCACAACCCACGTCAAGGATTATCTCCCCCTGATCCGGCCCCAACATGTCCAAGAGAAGATCGCTTTCATAGTTCTTCACAAGGTCACCAATGGGTGTCTCGAACCACTTATCATACTTTTCAGGCCAGTCATCAAAAAGCCTGTTTCTTTGGTTGCTTTGATTAGACTTCATGTACGACCCCACCGACTGTCCATAAACAACTCATATATCGGAATGCAAAGTCTTCTTAAAACCATGGTTCCGCCGGCATATTAAAGAAAAACTCGTCTGCAGGGAACCACCTTAAC
>CAZIXY010000239.1:0-5371 GCA_964543315.1 uncultured Desulfobacteraceae bacterium
GACGAGCTGTGTGTGAATACGATCAGGATGCTTTCGGTAGATGGCGTGGAAAAGGCAAAATCAGGACATCCCGGGATGCCTATGGGCGCCGCGCCAATGGCTTACGTGCTGTGGACAAGGTTTCTGCGTCATAACCCTTTAAACTCAAAATGGCCTGACAGGGATCGTTTTGTGCTCTCTGCCGGGCACGGATCCATGCTGCTTTACAGCCTCCTCCATCTTACCGGATATGACCTCTCCCTTGACGATCTGAAGGATTTCCGGCAGTGGGAAAGCAAAACTCCCGGACACCCGGAATATCCTCTCACCCCGGGCGTTGAAACAACGACAGGCCCGCTGGGCCAGGGATTTGCCAATGGTGTGGGAATGGCCATTGCGGAACGTTATATTTCCGCCCGTTTCAACCGTCCGGAACATGCGATATCCGACCATTACACATACGGAATTGTCAGCGATGGTGACCTCATGGAAGGCATCTCACACGAAGCCGCCTCCCTGGCAGGACATCTCAGGCTCGGAAAAATAATTTATCTGTATGACGACAACCGCATCTCTATTGAAGGGAGCACGGATATTGCCTTTACGGAAGACCGAGCGAATCGATTCGAGGCATATGGTTGGCACGTCAGTAAGGTAGAAGACGGCAACGACCTTGATGCCATTGAAAAGGCCATTGTGGAAGCGAAGGAGGAAACCACGCGACCATCCCTTATTGCCGTTCACACGCATATCGGTTATGGGAGCCCCAACAAGCAGGACAAGGCATCAGCCCATGGCGAGCCCCTGGGACCGGATGAAATCAAATTGACAAAGAAAAATCTTGGGTGGCCTCTTGAACCGCCATTTCTTATTCCTGACGAAGCCTTGAATCATTTCCGCCAGGCCATTGAGAAAGGCAAAGACCAGGAAAACCTGTGGCATGCGCGTTTGCGCGCATATGAGGAGGCCTACCCTGAGAAGGCCAGAGAGTGGCATATGTGGATGAACGCAGAATTGCCGGACAATTGGGATAAAGACATCCCCTCATATAACGCAGATCCAAAGGGGATGGCCACAAGGGTAGCATCGGGAAAGGTACTCAATGCTATCGCCCAACAACTGCCCAATTTGTTCGGGGGTTCAGCCGACCTTGCGCCGTCCAACAAGACCGAAGTCGGCAGTGACAGGGACTTCCAGTCAGGTGTTTATGAAGGGCGCAACCTGCGATTCGGTGTAAGGGAGCACGCAATGGCCTCTATTCTGAACGGCATGGCCCTGCACGGCGGGATAATTCCTTACGCTGGGACCTTTCTGGTATTTTCCGATTACATGCGCCCTGCCATACGCCTGGCAGCCCTCATGGGCTTGAGAGTCATTTACATCTTTACCCATGACAGCATCGGCCTGGGTGAAGACGGCCCGACACACCAGCCCATTGAACACCTTGCTTCTCTAAGGGCTATCCCCAACCTAACCCTTATCAGGCCCTGCGATGCCAATGAAACGGCCGAGGCGTGGCGAATCGCCATGTTGCATACCGGCGGTCCTGTTGCCCTGGCACTGACACGCCAGGGATTACCCACTCTGGATCGAGACGCGCTGACTCCCGCTGCGGAAGTATCCAAGGGGGCATATGTCATAAGAGAAGCCCGTGATGGAAAGCCTGATATCATTCTTATAGGCACCGGCTCCGAGGTCCATGTTGCTCTGGACGCATCTGAAAAGCTCGATGAAAAGGGAGTCAAGGCATGCGTTGTCAGCATGCCTTCCTGGGAGTTGTTTGACAAACAGCCTGAGGATTACCGGAATCAGGTTCTGCCTCCCGAAATAAGGCCTCGGATAGCTATTGAGGCCGGGATCACACAGGGATGGCACCGTTATGTTGGAAGCAAGGGCGAGGTAATAGGTCTGGACCGTTTTGGCGCCTCCGCGCCCTCTAAGATACTTTTTGAGAAGTTCGGCATTACTGCTGACCGTGTTGTACAAAAGGCATTGGAACTGCTCAGCCAAAAGCTTTCATAACCCATTGCCACCTAACAACCTGCCATGAACAACAGGGATTTGGAAAGGCAAAGAGCATTATCAGAGGATGCTCTCAAAGATAATGCCTATGATTTCAGCGCTAAATATTTGGCTGTCTGGCATATCAATTACCTTGTGGAAACAAATCCCGAAGTGATCAATGCCGGAACCATCTCTGCCCTGGAGAATATCCTTCAAGACCCGATAGTCTCCCATCAAACACAGGCATATTTTCTTTACAAACACGTGTCGAACACCCTGTGTTCAATGATCATCCATTCAGATGAACTCGCTGATCAGGCATTCACTTCTCTTAAGAAACTGCTTGGAAAAACCAGTGGCCACCCTCACAGGGCGGTAGCCGAGTCATTGGGCACCCTCCCCTTTTCTGTTCACGGCCCTGAATTAGATGAGGATTGGGGAAACGTACCCAGCGTAACCTGGCGTCACATATGTGACGAGACAGGCCTTATCACGTATCCTTCACCTAAGCTGATAGGAAGGAGTCTTGTAGTTGCGCTGCCCCAGAAAAAGGAATTGCTGGTAATAAAACTTGCACGCATCCACGAATCTGTTCAATCCCTGCACGGTGAACCACTCTGGATGGAACATCTCAAAGCGCGGTCCTTTAGTTTTCCCGTTAGATTCAATGTGCCAAAGGCGATAAAAATTGCTGGGAGTTATATATTCAGGTTACAGGATATACCTGTTAGGATGCCTATTAAAATGGACATCCATCCCGAAGGTTATGCGATCGGCTTTATTGCCGACAGGGATTACTTTACCTACCCTAATGACGCTAGAAAAGAAAGACGACTTTCCCGAAAAACTTTTAAAGAGGTCATGTCCAGAAATGCCTGGCTATTAGGAAGATTAACGTCTCTTGGAATTGTTCACTCAGCGCCTATACCGCTCTTCCATAATCAGGTTCAGAGGCAAAGGAGAAGAGATCATGGTCTTTATGAGTGGTTTCGTGCAGGCAGACTTCATGCATGGCTTGATTCCTGTTCATATCCCAATCTGGGACTTACAGGCATAAGGGACTTCGAACACTTTATTGCTTTTAAAGGACTGAATCGAAACCTATACCGCTATATTGGCACACATCTTCTCAGTCTTTTTCTTATTGCAGGCAGCTATTTTCGAAATAAGGACAGGGATAGGGTCGGAGTCGATAGTACCGGCGAACCCGTAGACGCCCGTGACCTTTTTGACAAATATTTCTTTAAGGAACTCATACGGGTAATCTTCCTTAGTTATTACCATGGATTCGTGGAAAAACAATTCACAGGAGAGATTCCTGTTGGCCTGGAAGAACTCACCGTTCGGATGATCGACGAGATGGGCATAGATCGCCATATGGAAGAGATCCTCAGAGTCGCCGACCAAAAAGAAATGACTGATGAGGAGTTCAGGGATTTTCTGAGGCAAAGAGGCTATTCAAACTCGCAGGCACATACGATACAAAAAGGACTCGGGGATATTACCATCCTCAGCGGCCCTCACCTGGGCGAATTTAACCACCGCATATCGGTGCCCGAACTCATTGAAACTGTCGGAACCATGTCCGCCTTGTGTATCGTTGGAAGATACCTGAAAGTGCAGGACTCCATTACAAAGAACGGGGGTTCAGCATGAAAAAGTTGTCATATCGCCAAATGAACTTCAGGAGCCGAGCAACAAGAGTAAAGAATCCACGCCCATAGGGAATGGCTTTCATAAATTCAAGAAATTTTTTATAGCTGTTATTTTGGGCAAGCCCTCGGGCAGATATCCATTCCTTTCTGGTGCATACTTATGCCGTAGTATTCATACCCCGTAGTGCAGGGTATATGCTCCGAAGAAGTCTTGCCTTTGCAAAAAGGCTGGCCAACAAGCCCGCATCCCATAAGAAGGAAGTTCATTTCCTCCATGCAGGTAGCGTAGCATTCACCGCTTGCGCACACTCTCTTGGACACCTCTTCCCTCTTGCTTGTATAACAATCGTGCATTTTATCACAACCCTGCTTGCATGCAGCTATACTATACTTATTGCCTTTAAACATGCGTTCGCATGCCTCGGTGCATTTCGCATGCGTCGTATCTGCGCTCTGTGTATAAGACTCAATGTAATTTGCCTTGCACATTTTCCAAGGGTCGGCTGCATTTGCTACACCGTAAGCCGAGAATACAAAAACGCCTACAAATACCGCCAGGATAGTCATTCCACAAAAACCTTTACAATACTTCATTACTTGATACCTCCTGTTCTTTTGAAAATGAATAGTCTTTTACAGTTGGTAGCCCTGCCTCATTTCCCGATTTCTTTTTTTTGTCTTGATAATCAATAATTAACCTAAACGCTTTCAAAATCAAGCTGTTTTTTCCACTATTTAAATAATCCCTTTTACCTGTTCTTCTATCCGATCACTCACCCTTCATCTTAAAAAAGATGAAGCGCGCCGCTTGTCCGGAAAAAGGAAGAGGTTCCTTCCGTGCGTAAACTACTGAATCAATGAGAGACCAAAAGCATCTACTTTTGCCCTTTCAAGGCGTTGCCCTATTTTATGAATAAAGATTTCACCTGTAATGCCGGTGTTTGCGCTTAAAAGATGTCCCCCTATAACAGATCCGTCTTCAAGTCCTAGCGTAAGTTTATTATAATATCAGAAAATTTTAGTAAAGCACAATCCGTAAACCGATAAATTTCAAATGGTTGCGGATATTTTTTTGACAAAAATAATGTATACACTGAACAGATAGCAAAGGAAAGGCATATGGCTACTATCCAGCCAAAAATTTCCAGAGGACACAAGTACTGGTACATCGTTGAATCAAGACGAGTTAACGGAAAACCAAGGCCGATTGTCCTCGAGTACCTCGGCAAAGCTAACGATCTTCTAAAACGATTACACGGAATGGGGGATGCATTTAAGGTCAAACCTTATTCCCATGGTGCGGTAACAGCACTTCTTGATTTGGCCAATAAACTTGATGTGGTTCCCATTATTAATCAGCATATCCAGGGCCAGAGGTCTTATATGCCGGAAAAACCCCTTCGGAACAATCTGACTGCTGGCATAACATTATTACTGGCTACAATTGGCAGAGTGTGTATGCCGACCAGTAAACGGGGATGGTGGACTTGGGCACAAACTACGTCAATTGAGTACTTGCTGCGAGTAAGCTTATGCAGACTCGACAGCCAGCATTTTTGGGATTTGATGGATTGTTTGCCAGAGGATGCTATTGAGAAAATAGAAGTCCGCATTTTAAATAATGTCTTGAGCCTTTACCCCCTTGGCAATGATACTCTCCTTTACGATACTACAAACTTTTACACCTTCATTGATAGCGCTAATACTCGGTGTGAAATCGCCCAGCGGGGTAA
>CAZIXY010000240.1:0-5359 GCA_964543315.1 uncultured Desulfobacteraceae bacterium
GTTGCGGTTTATCTGATAAGGTATTTGAGGAATGACACCCTGAATCAGGTGGGGGACCAATTCGGAATAGAAAAATACAGCACTGTGAGCAGTATTGTCGAAAGAGTAAAAAATGAGATGAATTTCAGGAAAGGATTTAAAAAGCGAGTAGAAGAGATTGCTGATAAAATCATCAAGAGTCAACGGCAGACTTGACCCTACTTCTTTGGTAAAGTCTTAGGGGAAAGATCAGGCAAAAGAAGGGAATCATATACATGGCGGCCACGGTTGGTTCCAAAGGTGTAAAAAACTCCGAGGCAAACACGAGGACGAGCACGTTATTCATATTCCCGAGGCTTATGGCGGAGCTGATTTGGTTCTCGGCCGGCCCCTTAAAGAGAGCACAAATCCCAACTACCACGTAAATCCCACCCAGCAAAAAAGCAACAAATGTAGCCTGAAGGATGGTCAAAGGATTCTGGTGGAAGAATTCGGAGTATTTTGAAAAGACGCCCAGATTAATGAAGGCAAAAATAACAAGGGAAATAGGATAACGTCTTTTCATGATTGTATTCAGCATCCCGGGGGCTAGGCGTCTCAATATCTCCACGGCCAGGAGGGGAACGAAGACGACCATGCACAGGATACGCATCATGCTCAAAAGGGATATTTCTATGGAGCGTCCCAGGAGAATCTTGACCAGGGCCGGTAGAGTGAAGGGGACTAAAGGGGAAGTGATGACGACCATGACCAGGACAAGATTGACATTGGCATTCACGAGGGTGGAGATAAAAGGGGCAACGACTCCGGTGGATATTCCAGTCAGAAGCAATGCGGCAATGGCATAGGAAGGAAAAAACGCCCTGAAAATGAAATAGATCGATGCGGGAAGAAGGATCAGCTTTAAAAAAGAAAGCCAGACAACGGTTTTAAGGTTATTTCTAACCGTGCTCCATATGGCCTCTACCTTGATGGACAGAAAGCTCAAAAACAGGAGAAACATCATCAAGTAGACCGGATACGGCTGGAAAACGGAGGCAGGGCGCGGCAGAAGTATGCCTGCAAGCAAGGATAAAAATATGACGAGCAGGAGGATGAAGTCGTCTAAGCGGAACATAGGGAAACCGGGTTAGCTTTAGTTATGATCCAAGAGTATTAATATCTTGCCTGATAGAATTGCAGGGAGAGTCCCGTCGTCATCCGGAATTCGGGGGATATGTCTCAGGGTAACATTCATGTGTCCTGAAGTCGGCTCAGGCACTAGAGAGCTTTCAATCTTTTTTAGGAGCTTTTGAATTTCATCCCTTTGGGGGCCGGACTGGTTTTCAACAACTTGTATCAAGGATTTCAAGGCCTTCCCAAAACTTCCACAACCATGGTGCTCCTTGGCCTCCTGAAGGTCTTTCAGGGACAGTCTCGACATGTCGGGCAGGCTTAACCGGACCTCAGCCGGGTGTGTCAATCCTGTTAGATAATCCATCACATTGGGATTGAAGGTAACCAGAAACCTGTAGTCTGTAAGGTAATGGCCGAAAAGGCCGATCCATGCCTCGATGAGCTGCGAAAGATGATGCTCGTGCGTTGAAAAATAATCCTCAAATCCGGGAAGATCCGCAAGCAGATTTCCTGAAACAGAATGTTCTTCCAGGGCCTCATCAACAGGTGATTTCTGAAGTCGTACCTGGTCAAGCAATTTATCCGCCTCAGAGTGATTCTGTTCCAACTGCCGGGCAAGGTGAAGTATAACATGCCACTTGAATGCCTTGTGCTCATCGGGATCGGAAATATTTTTGCCCGTGTTTTGAATCAGTTGCCTGATTTTCCATGGGGGTTCCTCGGATGGGTCCATGTTCGTGGAAAAATTCAGAGAGGACGCATAGCCCTTATCCTGATTCTGCTGTATCCATAATTGATATTCGGAGAGCAGCCTCTTGAAATTATTTTTCGGCCTGACGGACTCGCGAGGATAAAGGACCGTGACAGGCGGAAAATCCCCTTCTTCGGCCGATGGGCCCGGCGCCTCGACAAACCAAGGCAGGCACATTGCTATGGGGCCGAAAAAGGGGAACAGTTTTTTTAAATCCGTGCCGCTAACATGTGTATGCGGAAAGATAAGAACCGGTAGATCGGTCAAATTGTGATTTAATCCTCCTGAAGCTCTTTTAAATTTTCATAAAAATCCAGTGAGTCGGGATTGCTGAGGGCGTCCCTGTTGGTGACCGCTTTGCCGTGCAATATGTTCGTAACCGAACTTTCAACCTTTTTCATATTGTGGGTGTATGGGATTTCAGGCGTTTCAATGATCTTAGCGGGAACATGCCTGGGGGAGGCTTTCGATCGTAGTGTTTTTACGATCTTGCCCCTCAACTCATCGGTCAATTGATGCCCTTCGGCAAGCTTGACAAACAGGATAATGCGCTGATCTCCCTTCCAACTTTGCCCTATTGCCAGGCTGTCGGCGATTTCCTCGAGTTTTTCCACCTGATTGTATATTTCAGCAGTCCCGATTCTGACACCGGAAGGTTTCAGGACGGCATCGGAACGTCCGTGAAAAGTAGCTCCTCCCGTCTGGCTGTTGATCACGATGAAATCCCCATGACGCCATACGTTGGGGTAGACATCAAAATAGGCGGCTTTATACTTTTCATTGTCGGGATCATTCCAGAAATAAAGAGGCATTGAAGGGGCCGGTGCCTCACAGACAAGCTCTCCTTCCTTGTCAGTCACGGGTCTTCCGTTTTCATCATAGACATTGACTTTCATGGCCAGTGCGGGAAACTGCAATTCGCCGGCATATACGGGGCTTGTGGGGCTTCCGGTGAAAAAACAACCGTTTATGTCCGTGCCTCCGGCACTGGAATTGAACCAGACGTCTTCTTTGATTTCCTTATAAACATACTCAAAACCTTCCGGGGAAAGCGATGAGCCGGTTTGCCATATTTCTTTGAGTGACGATAAATCATACTCTTTTCCCGGCTTGAGGCCCTGGCTTTTGATGAAATTGATATAGGAGGCACTGGTCCCGAACATTGTGACCTTTTCCTCCTGGATCAATTTCCACATGGCACCCGTATCGGGGTACATTGGATTGCCGTCGTAAAGGATCAGAGTGTTCCCGGTAGCTAAAGAGGTATGCATCCAATTCCACATCATCCAGCTACAGGTGGTGATGAAAAAGTGAACGTCTTCCCTTTTCAAATCGGTGTGCAGAAAAAGTTCCTTCAATTGGTTGATAAGGATCCCGCCGGCCCCCTGAACAAGGCACTTGGGCTTGCCTGTCGTCCCCGAGGAAAACATGATAAACACAGGGTGGTCAAAGGGAAGTTGTTCGAATTGAATGTCAAGCCCGGTTTCCTTGGAAAGGGAGTCCTCAAAATAGACCGAGTTAGGGATATTGGAGATGTCCGGCTTATCCTGGGTGTAAGAGGTGACCACAACTTTTTCAATCGAGGGAATTCCTTTTGCAATTTCGGCCGCGTTTGAAAGAGTACTGAAGGGTTTTGACTTATAGAAATACCCATCGACGGTGAAAAGGACTTTTGGTTCGATCTGGCCGAAACGATCCAAAACACCGCCCGGCCCGATATCGGTTGCGCAGGAAGACCATGTGGCACCGATACTGGTTGCGGCAAGCATCCCAATGGCCGTCTCCATCATATTGGGCATGTAGGCCGCCACTCGATCTCCCGGAGAAATACCCATGTTGCGAAGCGATTTTGCGAGACGCGCCACAGTATCATAAAGTTCGGCATAGGTCATTTTTGCCGTTTTCTGGTTTTCGCCTTTGAAGATGTAAGCTGTATGATCATCTCTGAATCTTAGAAGATTTTCAGCAAAATTGAGCCTTGCGCCCTCAAACCATTTGGCCCCCGGCATCTTTTTTATGTCGTCTATGACGCTATCGTATGATTTTGAATATTTTATGTCTGCAAAATCCCAAAAAGAGGCCCAAAATTCAGGAATATTTTCAACTGACCATTTATGAAGAGGCATGTATTCCTTAAAGTCGGTCCCGTATTTTTCGTTAATAAACTGCATGAATCTGTAAATGTTGGAATTTTGAATCCTCTCTTCCGAAGGTTCCCACAATAGCTTTGCCATGGTATATCCCCTTTTTTTATAAAGATTTAGTTTTTTTAAGGCGGAATGCAAGCCTTTTTTCCCCCAAATTTTTCTGTATCACTGATACGTTTTTTTTTCAAAAGAATTATAAAAGATTATTCCAAAAAAAACTATTAATACCCAAAGCATATAATTATTTATAAAAATTATCATGATAGATGTCTAAAATCACCTTAGGTTTTTGCAAAAGAACTTATGATCCAATAAAGGTCCTCTTCTGCGTAAGCGTCCTTTTACCTTGACTAAAATATTATAATTCTATTATAATATTAAGTTTAATTAATTAAAAACACATTACGAAAGGAATACAACCTGGCAAAAAGGCTTCCCTAAACAATGCAAAAAACAACCCCACTAATTGAAGAGAGGATCAAAAAAGTCAAAAAATTGAAGACCATGGGTGTTAATGTTTATCCCGCAGGATACCGCACGGACACTAAGGTGTCCGACGCGATAGCCCGTTTCGGGGACATGGACGCCGAAGCCCTGGAGAGGGAAGAAGGTGTGTGCACCCTGGCGGGCAGGATCATGTCTAGGCGTGACTTCGGAAAGGCCTCTTTCATCCACATTAAGGATGCAACAGGTCGTATTCAGGTATATGTAAGAAAAGACAAAATCAGCGACGAGGAGTTTGAGGCTTTCAAATTGATTGATATTGGTGATTTCGTTGGGATAACGGGCTCCTTTTTTCGAACGAGAACAGGTGAATTGACTGTCCTGGCACAAGATGTCACCCTCCTCGCAAAGTCTTTGAGACCACTGCCGGAAAAATGGCATGGCCTGACAGACGTGGAGACCAGGTATCGCCAGCGCTACCTGGATTTGATCTCAAATGACTCCATTAAGGACTTGTTTGTCCTGAGGAGCCGTATTATTCAGGCCATCAGGCACTTTTTCATTAAGAAAGACTTCCTTGAAGTGGAAACCCCAATGATGCAGCCAATTCCGGGAGGGGCAACCGCCAGACCATTCAAGACATATCATAACGCCCTGGGCATGGATCTCTATCTGAGAATTGCTCCTGAATTGTACCTCAAGAGGCTTGTGGTAGGAGGCTTTGAAAGAGTCTTCGAGATCAACCGGAATTTCAGGAATGAGGGCATTTCCATTAAACATAACCCGGAGTTCACCATGCTTGAGTTTTATATGGCCTATGCGACGTATGATGATCTAATGGGTTTGACGGAAGCGCTCTTCAACAATATTCTACAGAAAATATTAGGTGCCAGTGTTATCGAATATCAAGGAAAAACCATTG
>CAZIXY010000241.1:0-5358 GCA_964543315.1 uncultured Desulfobacteraceae bacterium
AAGCCCTTCCCCGCCGAGTAAAAAGGCGTAACGCGACTTTTTACGAGGTTATCAAGGATGATAACCTCGTAAAAAGCTGATACGAACTACCAGAACTGGTCAGTTCGAACTATCTTCCGTGAGCACGACAAAGTGGCCGTCCATCAGGTCCACGGTTTGAATAGCGCCCTCGATGAATTTCCTTTCCCCGAAAAGATTAATAAACCAAAAGCCATCGCCTTCCGCCTCGATGCGAGCCACGTCTTGCATGATTTCTTTTTGCTCATTTCCCACATCCATATACAAAGTGCTCAAGCACATACCATCCTCCTAATCCTTATCCTGATTTGTTGACAGCAGATTGTCCAACACCTTCCCTGCAGCATGAAAAGCCTCTCCCTTGCCGAGAGTCCGGCCTTCCAAACAGGCCTCGAATACCAAAGGGTCGTTTGGAACGGTTCCAATGACTTCTATATCCCTGATTCTGAGTTCGTCCTCCAGCCTGAGAGCAATTTTCTCTGAATCAATTTTATTGAGAACCGCCGAGACCGCCTTGCCCAACCCTGAAGCAAGTAATTTTACCTTCTCCGCAACAGCTATGGACTCAAAAGATGGTTCAACCACAAGAAGAACCCTGTCAATGCCTTCATCGATTCCCCGCCCGAAATGTTCCACGCCTGCTTCCATATCAATGATGGCGATTTCTTTTTCACCGAGACAAAGTTTTTTCAAGAATTCCCGGTTCAATACCCCCATGGGGCACGCACATCCTTCAAGGGCCTGAAGGATCTTCCCAATGCTGACCAGCGCAAGACCGTTCTTTCTGATGAGATGCTGAGAAGGAATTTCCTCTATTGAGAAATGATTTTCCGCCAAAACATTGGGCTTTGACATCTTTTTCCTTAGTTTTTTCTTTCCCCCCACAAGCTCCATAAGCGGGACAGGTGGAGCTTCAAAACCAAGCATTTTGAAAAGCCCGGAATTTGACTCATCCGAATCCACCACAATAACTCCCAAACCGCGGGATACGGCCTGATTGGCCAATAGACTGGTTAAAGCGCTTTTTCCGCTTCCTCCTTTTCCACAAACAGATATTTTCATTCTATTATCCTCTATAGATATTGATTTCTTAAATGCTTACTGTTCACAGAGCATATTTTTTAGAGAGGATCCCTGAACCTGAGGATCAGCATCCAGGGGCCGCCGATCTAAATCTCTGTTACGGTAATGGCGTCCTGTTCACAGACTTCTATACAGCTTTCGCACCCAATACATTCTTCGGCGTTTACCGGTACGGATTTCTCATCCTGAATTTCATAGACGTCAACAGGACAGACCTCCACACATTCCTCACAACCGATGCATTTTTCAGCATCCACTTCGGGTTTGTACATAGCCTTCTCCTCCTTATCCCGAATTTTTTGAAAAAATGAAGCTCCCCGAAGCAAGCTACGGGGTATCAAGCGGAATTACGGCGTAGCCAACCCGTCTTCGCTCTGACGAGCTTCGCCGTGGTTCGTTTCGTCATTCATCCCTGCAACAAGTTGCAGGGTATTCTGGCGAAGCCGAATAAACTCTTCCGTCACCAGAGGCATATAAATTTTTTTCCTTCCTTGAGCTCACCCCTTATTTTTTCCATGTGGCGCAACGCTGCCAGGTCCCTTTCAAGATCCGACTCCTTCATTTGAAGCCTTTCACACAATTCGGTTATCTGCCGGGGCCCCTCATCATGCAGGACCTCAAGTATCCTTTTTTGAACAGGGCTGAGTTCAAATGCGTTCCCGGCATTTTTCAAAAATGTCTTGGCACTGTGAACAGCCCACGGGTCACAGGCCTTTGCCGGTGAAAGAAGATCCATGTAGCAGTCCTCACAGAGGACCTGCCCATGAAGCCTCATTTCTTCTCCACCAGCAATGACGCTTTTGCAACGCTCACATTGCATACTTTATTCTCCACATGCATCCATTATCTGGCCTTTGGGATTTCACTCGATTCCCCCTCAGCCGGAATACAGGCTTATATTAAGCGCTGAAAACCGGCGGCCGCAGAGAAAGGGCCTCTTGCGGGCATTCCTGAACACAGCGTCCGCAGCCGATACACAGGTGCGTTTCGACCCACGCTGATTCGTTGACGGCAATTGCCCCCACAGGACAAACATCCTGACAAACCCCGCATCCCACGCATTTTTCCATATCAACAAAGGCCTTCCACTGGGAAGCTTCCGGGGCACCCTTCTGAATCCTGTTAATTCTCATTTTCAGGAAATCAAGTCTGGCTTGAATTTCCCCGGCCTGTTTTTTCAGATCTTGAAGTTCTTCTCTTCTGTTCATTTGATATTCCATCCTTTTTCCGGCGCACCATCTGATCTATTGATAACGTTCAAAAGTGCTTGCATAAGGAATGGACAACACCTTGAAGAAATCGATATCGCCACAAATCCCTTAAGATTCATATATCATCAATTTTGAACGTTCTTAATCTGCCTCTATAAATGGAATTTCCTCCATCTTCCACAACCACCCCTGCCAAAGCCCCTTCTCTTACAACCCCTCGATCTCATCGTATCAAAACCCGTTTGGGAAAACCCCCGGAGCACACTTAAAAGGTCTTCCTCCATGTCTCCCTTATAAAACGCGTGGCTTTCTGAATCCTGCAGACATTGAAGATCATAGCGCCTTCTTTTTTCCTCATCCCCCAAAATATGATAGGCCTCATTGATCTCTTTTAGTCGGTCTTCGCTGTCATGATTTCCGCCATTGCTGTCCGGATGATATTTAAGTGCAAGTTTGCGATAGACTTTCTTTATCTCCTCTGCCGACGCATCGGGCCTGAGCCCGAGTGTCCTATAATAATCCCTGGTCAACAAATTCTTTACCTCCAGTCACAGTTCTTATTCACGCTTGCATGAACCTCCACCATAGCATGGGGGTGTCTCACATCGCTCTTCACGACCACAGCATGTCCTGCCCGGAGCTCGTTCCGATATCCCCCCCATAAAAGAAGCAACCGACAATATCCTTTCCATTTCAATGCTCCCGCACTCTTTGCAGGTGATATCCTCGTCCTTTCCCATACCTATTAGATATTCCGATGTAGCCCCGCACGCCTTGCATCGATATTCGTAAACAGGCATTTTCATCCTCCTTTAACTTCTTTGAAAATGCGCCCTTCCCAACTGGAGGGTTGCTAATGTCTGATTCGTCAGCTTGGGCAGGATGTTCCACCTATGTTGGATTTGTCCGCCCCTTTGGCTATCCATTCCAGAAACCTTCCAAAATATCCCGAGTTGCCGGGCTCCTTTCGAGAGAGCGTTGACTGCGAAAAAGGTTTACTCTTAATAGATTTGGTCGCATATCTCCTCTCCAAAGGTTTATTCCTCATTGGTTTTCCCTTCAGGCAGAAAAGTTACCCTATAGCTGCTCATAATGCCCCCGGATCATCTTAAGTTCCTCATGAGTATTCATCCAGAAACAGGCGTTTTTTTATTCGGGCTGTCAGCAGCGTTCAACTATCAGCAAAAACCAAAAAGAAACAAGTCATTAAGCTGATTTCTGACGGCTGATGGCTGGCCGCTCCATCCTGAAATCTTTGATTTCTGGATGGAAACTAATTAATATGCCTCGTTTCAACAGCATCCAACGGGCAGGCCTCAATACAATCCCAGCACCCCATGCACAGATCCTGAAATACAACCGGAGGTTCAAAAACCCCGTCTATTTGTTTGATAACTTTGTGTGTACATGCCTCCGCGGCTGCGCAAATACCCTTATCAGGATTGCACTTAGCCGGATTACATATTTCATAATCCACCAAAGCAAATTCCTTTTTCGGCTGCATGGACATTCCAACCCCATATTTACTTTTAACCAATCGGATTATCAGGTTCTTCTGTACATCTTTTTCCAGGGCGCCTCTTTAAAGCCTGTTTGGTGGTAATTATTAATGGCTTTCATTAAGGTATCCTTTGCTAAATCAGCACAATGCATATATTGTTGAGGCAGTCCTCCGAGTTTTTCGATTATTTCCTCGGCAGAAATCCTGGTAGCCTGCGCTATAGTCAGATATTTCACCTTTTCCGTGAGCATACTTGCAGCGGATATGGATCCGATGCAAATATCGCTCAAGAATGTTGCCTCCTGAATACGATCACCTTCAATTTTTAGACAGATTGCCATGGAATCTCCAAAAGGACAGTCATTCCATCCGGAGTATCCGTCACAAAGCCTGCTGTTAATTATTCCAAAATTTTTAGGGTATAACCAATTATCAATAACTCCTTCTGAATATCCCTGTTTTTTTAAGTCTTTAATAATATCCTGATATGTTTTATCATTAGAATTCATTTATAATCACTATTTTCATCCACGATTTTCACAATTTTTGATATCTTGTCTTCCAGGGTCCTGACCTCTTCAACCATAATCTTCAGATATTCCTTGTCACGTTCATTAGTTGCCGGGTTTTCATTCATCCTCCGGGCCAGACCACCAACCACAGCCAATGGATTTCTGAGCTCATGGGCGACCCTGCTTGACATCTGCCCCAATGTTGCAAGCCTTTCAGCGGCGACTAACTGCCGGGTTTTCTCTTCAAGCTCAGCGGTTCGTTCTTTCACCTTCTCTTCAAGCTCATGATTGAGGCGGTAAATTTCCTCGTAGAGCTTTGTAATCTTGATTAAAACGCCGATCTGGTTGGAGATCGCGTAGGTAACCTCATTAAAGCGCTCATGAAAATGATTCTTTCTTTTAGAACCAAAGGACACGACTCCTATGGTTTCTCCTTCTGCTTTTATAGGGGAGACTGCAAATGATTTGATCTTTTCGCCGACCATCAAATTCGTTGAGATAGATTTATCAATCCTTTCGGCATCTGAGACAATTATTATTTTTCCTGTGAGGAAACAATCCCCCGAATAGCTGTCAATGGTGGGCTTTCTTGTTGCTTTTTGTAAAAACGCCTTACTCAATCCCTTGTGGCTCTTTATCCTCAGCTTTCCTTCACTGTCCATCAGTCGAATGGAACATGCATCTAAGTTAAATTCTTTTACTAATAAGTCAACAATAGCATCGAGGACATGCTGCACATAAAGAAAAGACGAGACAAACCTGGTAATTTCATAGAAAATTCTGACCTTCTGTTCAGCCTCTTCCATTTGTCTTGAAATCTGATCCATGGATCACCCCGATAATGCACATTACCCTTGTTCTTCTTATGCAGACAGAGGACCTTTTTAAAATATTGGTAACGTTCAAAAGTGTATGCATGGGATATGAATTCATCCGATTTCCGTTTATGGATCTTAACTCTGGTGCCTAAAAATCCGGATAGGCCTTGTCAAAGCGAAGGGTATGGGGCTCTTTTTTCAGAATCGACTCGGCC
>CAZIXY010000242.1:0-5356 GCA_964543315.1 uncultured Desulfobacteraceae bacterium
TTGGAACTTCAGCTTTTTGAGGATAGTCAGACATGACGGACTCGTAAAAAGTCCGGCAATCCCGCAAAGCGGGAGGGTGAGGGTGGAACCATTTGAATTCACTTCAAATGGCGGGGGAGGGGAAGCCCTTCCCCGCCAAGTAAAAAGGCGTAACGCGACTTTTTACGAGGTTATCAGACATAGTTTTGCCATAAAAAGGAGAGGGGCGTGGAAGAATTATATAGTTTTTTTTCTAAGCCGAAAGATCCGTCGAGTTTTAACGCTGTCAGGATTTCCCTGGCCTCACCGGAGAAAATTAGGGAATGGTCTTATGGTGAGGTCAAAAAGCCTGAAACCATAAATTACAGGACCTTCAAACCGGAACGTGACGGGCTTTTTTGTTCGAAGATATTCGGGCCCATAAAGGACTACGAATGCAATTGCGGTAAGTACAAACGGATGAAACACCGTGGAATTGTATGTGAGAAGTGCGGTGTAGAGGTTATCCAGTCTAAGGTTCGAAGGGAAAGAATGGGTCATATTGAGCTTGCGGCCCCCGTGGCACATATCTGGTTTTTGAAGTGTCTCCCTTCCAAAGTTGGCAACCTTCTTGATTTGACTTTAAAAGATCTGGAAAGGGTTCTTTACTTTGAGGCTTATATTGTTACTGATCCGAAGGATACTCCTCTTACGAAAGGAACTCTGTTGAATGATGAACAACTCCAACAGGCACGAGAGGACTACGGTGGTAGATTCGAGGCGGGAATAGGTGCCGAAGCAATTCAGGCAATGCTCAAGGAGCTTGATCTTGACGATCTTTCTGAGTCGCTGAGGGTTGACCTTTTGGGAACAAAGTCAGATGCGAAGCGAAAAAAGTTGGCCAAAAGGCTGAAAATTATTGACGCCTTTAAGGAATCAAAAAACAGGCCGGAATGGTTGATAATGAATACTATTCCCGTGTTGCCTCCGGATCTCAGGCCTTTAGTGCCACTTGACGGGGGACGTTTTGCCACCTCCGATTTAAATGACTTGTACAGGCGTGTGATAAATCGAAATAACAGACTGAAAAGGCTTTTGGAGCTAAATGCCCCAGACATAATTGTAAGGAATGAAAAGAGGATGCTCCAGGAGGCGGTTGACGTTCTATTTGATAATGGGAGAAGAGGAAAGGCTGTAACCGGAGCAAACAAAAGACCGTTTAAGTCCCTGAGCGATATGTTAAAAGGCAAACAGGGGAGGTTTAGACAGAATTTGCTTGGAAAACGGGTGGACTATTCGGGCAGATCGGTTATCGTAGTTGGCCCGGATCTGCGGCTTCACCAGTGTGGACTTCCTAAAAAGATGGCTTTGGAGCTTTTCAAACCATTCATCTATAACAAATTGGACGAAAAGGGTTTAGTGACAACCATCAAGAGCGCAAAAAAGATGGTGGAAAGAGAGACCCCCGATGTCTGGGACGCTTTAGATGAGGTGGTGAGGGAATACTGTATTTTGTTAAACAGGGCTCCGACACTGCATCGTTTAGGAATTCAGGCGTTTGAACCTATACTTATTGAGGGTAAAGCCATTCAGCTCCATCCTTTAGTTTGTACGGCCTTCAATGCTGATTTTGATGGGGACCAAATGGCGGTTCATGTCCCTTTGTCAATTGAGGCACAGATAGAGGCCCGGGTTTTGATGATGTCTTCTAACAACATCCTGTCACCAGCTAATGGAGGTCCGATCATTGTTCCCAGCCAGGACATCGTTCTGGGGATATATTACATGACAAGGGAGAGGCCTGATTCGAAAGGTGAAGGCAAGATCTTTTCAAGCCCACGAGAGGTGAGAATTGCGTATGATGCAGGTGAATTGGATTTGCACGCTTCTATTAAGGTCAAGTTAGAGGGAAAAATTCAGGAGACGACCACCGGCCGTGTAATTTTATACGAGATTTTACCAAAACCGCTTTCCTTTGATCTGATTAACCAGACGATGTCTAAAACAAGATTGCGAGCCTTGATCAACGAGTCCTATCGCCATGCGGGGATCAAATCCACGGTCATACTGGCTGACAGGCTGAAGGATATCGGTTACAAATATGCCACACTTTCGGGAATATCTATTGCAATGAAGGATATGGTCGTTCCTTCCAAGAAGGAAGAGATTATTGAGAAGGCGGAAAATGAGGTAAAGAAGATAGATGATCAGTACATAAATGGTCTTATTACCAGCGGGGAAAAATATAACAAAATTGTTGATATCTGGGCACAGGCCACAGAAGATGTTGCCTCTGAAATGATTGATGAAATGGCACTTGAAGAGGTCTCGACCCCTCAGAAGAAAAAGGAGAAGACTACCAGTTTTAATCCAATCTACATGATGTCAGACTCGGGCGCAAGGGGAAGCAAAGACCAAATGAGACAGTTGGCTGGAATGAGAGGGCTGATGGCCAAGCCGTCCGGGGAGATCATCGAAACACCCATTACCTCAAACTTTCGTGAAGGGTTGACCGTATTGCAGTACTTCATTTCCACGCATGGGGCCAGGAAAGGCCTGGCTGACACGGCACTTAAAACTGCTAATTCGGGTTATTTAACAAGGAGGCTGGTGGACGTAGCTCAGGATGCCATTGTTACTGAAGAGGATTGCGGTACAATGGATGGTATCTGGGTAGATGCCCTCGTGGAAGGCGGCGAAATTCTGCAGCGAGTTGGAGAAAGGATCCTGGGAAGAACTGCCCTTGAAGATATCTATGATCCCATGACGCAGGAATTGCTCGTTAAGGCTTCCGAAGAGATCGATGAAGATAAAGTCGATAAGATTGAGAAAGCGGGGATAGAGAGGGTAAGAATCAGGTCCGTTTTGACCTGTGAAGCCGTACGTGGCGTATGCAAAAAATGCTATGGCAGAGATCTGGCTCACGGCCATGAAGTGAATATTGGCGAAGCTATCGGCATCATTGCCGCCCAATCTATTGGTGAGCCTGGAACACAGCTTACCATGAGGACCTTTCATATAGGTGGTACAGCAAGTAAACGGGTTGAGCAGTCGACAATTCAACCCAGAAATCAAGGAAAAGTTAAATTCATTAATCTCAAAACAGTGAAAAACGCGGAGGGTGACCTGGTAGTTATGAACCGAGATGGCGAAATCGCTATTTTGGGTAAAGCTGGAAGGGAAGTGGAAAGATACCCTATCACCTTCGGGACGACTCTGAAAGTTCGCAACGGGAAGAAAGTAAAGCCCGGTGAGGTCCTTGCCGAGTGGGATCCGTTTACTATTCCTATTCTTACTGATGTTTCCGGGGTTGTTAAGTTCGGGGATGTTTTGGAAGGCCGTACTATGCAGGAAAAGAGGGATCCGGTCACAGGAAAGATTAGCAGGGTGATCGTTGAGCCGGGCGACATGGATTCAAGACCCCGGATCTCAATAAAAGACAGCAGTGGAAAAACGACCAGTTTGAAATCAAGCGCGAAGGCTAAGGCCCGTTACCCCTTACCGGTAGGTGCCATCATTATGGTCAATGAGGGAGATAAGGTGAGTTCCGGTGTCGTCTTGGCGAAGATCCCAAGGGAAACTACAAAAACGAAGGATATTACAGGAGGTCTTCCAAGGGTAGCTGAGCTATTTGAAGTCAGGAAACCGAAAGAGACAGCTATCATCAGTGAAATAGACGGCGTTGTTTCTTTTGGTAAGTATACAAAGGGAAAAAGGAAAATGACGATTACTCCGGAGGTTGGCGATGCCGTAAACTATTTTGTCGCAAGAGGAAAACACGTTAGCGTCTTGGATGGGGATTATGTTAGGGCCGGTGAGGCCCTGATGGATGGTTCTATAAACCCCCATGACATATTAAAAATCAGAGGCCTCAAAGAATTAGCCAAATATCTCGTCAATGAAGTCCAGGAAGTGTATCGACTGCAGGGCGTAAAGATAAACGATAAGCACATCGAGGTCATCGTCAGACAAATGTTACGCCAGGTCAGCGTGACCGATGCAGGAGATTCTCACTTTCTTTTGGGGGAGAGCATAGAAAAATGGCGGTTTGAAAGAGAGAATAACAAAATAATTGAACAAGGCGGGAAACCGGCTACTGCGGAGCCGTTGCTGTTAGGAATCACCAAGGCTTCTCTAAGCACGGAGAGTTTTATATCTGCAGCATCTTTTCAGGAAACAACAAAGGTATTGTCTGATGCCAGTGTGGCCGGGAAAGTAGATCACTTGAAGGGCCTTAAAGAAAACGTGATTATGGGCCGTTTGGTCCCGGCAGGGACAGGGGTAAAGGCCTACCGGAGTGTTGGAATAGGAGTCGAAGGATAAATTTATCGTATTTATTCTAAAAAACCTTGACAAGAAAATTAATAGAAAATATAAGAAATAGTTTTGTGTTTTATAGATTCTGTCCGCCTATTTCATGGCAGTTTATGTGATTGATTTAAAACATAAGGAGAATTCATGCCGACTATTAACCAGCTTGTAAGAAAGGGCCGCCGAAAACCCAAGAAGAAGATGAAGACACCTGCACTTCAAGGCGCTCCTCAGAAAAGGGGGGTCTGTGTGCGTGTCTATACATCGACACCAAAAAAGCCCAACTCGGCATTAAGAAAAGTCGCAAGGGTTCGATTAACAAATGGAATTGAGGTGACTTCCTATATCCCTGGTATGGGCCATAACCTGCAGGAGCATTCTGTAGTATTAATTCGTGGCGGGAGGGTAAAAGATTTGCCGGGGGTTCGATATCACGTTATTCGGGGGACTATGGATACTACAGGCGTGGATGATAGAAGGCAGGGCCGTTCAAAATACGGTGCAAAAAGGCCAAAAGGCCTCTGAAAGGCCAACTATTTTTCGGAGGAGTTTTATGCCCAGGAAAAGAGTAATTTCAAAACGGGAGGTAATGCCCGACCCTAAGTATAAAAGCGTTCTCGTGGCCAAATTCGTCAATAATCTGATGAAAAAAGGCAAGAAGAGTATCGCTCAAAAGACATTATACAATTCGTTCGACATAATAAAGGAGAAAACAAAGCAGGATCCGCTGGTCATTTTTCAGAAGGCGGTTGAGAACGTCAGGCCCGCTGTAGAGGTAAAGTCAAGGCGCGTCGGAGGATCAACTTACCAGGTTCCTACAGAAGTGAGGCCCTCGAGGAGGCAGGCGCTAAGCATTCGTTGGCTCATAAATTTTGCCAGCCAGAGGGGTGAAAAGGCCATGGCAGCCAAATTAGCAGGGGAGTTAATCGACGCAAGTAATTCACGAGGAGCCGCAATTAAAAAGAAGGAAGATACTCATAGGATGGCTGAAGCTAATAAGGCTTTTGCCCACTACCGTTGGTAAGTGAAAGTAGGAAGTAGGCAGTAGAGATTAGGCGGGAGATATTGAGTCTATAGGTTAGTGTAT
>CAZIXY010000243.1:0-5345 GCA_964543315.1 uncultured Desulfobacteraceae bacterium
CCTTCCCCGCCGAGTAAAAAGGCGTAACGCGACTTTTTACGAGGTTATCAATGATAGTATTGGCCGTCCCGGTCCCATTCCAAGCGTTCGTCAAACGGATCATCAGGCCCCCGTTCGTTCATTTCCTTGCCGATCCTCAACCCACCCTTTGTGGGGTGCATTCTCCCTTCGCGCTCATCCAAGCCGCTTATCCATCCGGTTCGTGGGTCGTCCTCACGATGACGGCCAAGGACATTATGAACCTGATCCACAAGGCGTAATGCCAATTCCTTGTATTTATCATTCCCCGTTTGGCCGTAGAGCTCCAGGAAGTTACAAACGGCAAAGGCATCGGTCCATAGATAACGCCGTGGCGGGACTTTTTCAGGTGGTAAAAGTCCGGTCTGCTCGGCAAATTCAATCATGATCTCTTTAACTATTGATTTGGGTGTGTGTTGTTCCATCTTTACCGGCCAATAAAGCACCGCCCTTTATTTTAATTTACCCTGCTTGGCACTATCAATCAAATCTCGGCATAGCACTCTTCTCCAGTCCGCATCTGCTCCTACGGTGCAAGCGGCCCTCATTTTCTGTGGTCTGCTGCAACCGAATAATTGGGATACCATTTGGCTGTGGCTGTGCAGACCACGACTCGGGCCGCAGCACTTGCCGGAGGAAGTTTTATCCGGTAGATGCGTCCTTTCGAAGATTCCCATACCTTCGCTTTCTAACCCGCACTTTGGGTAGGGGGCTTCTTTACTCCAAAAATAGCACGCTATTTTATAGACCGTGAGCCTTACTTTTAGCCGTTTTAAAAACATGCCGGAAAATGTTTTGTGGTCCCTATTTGATCATAAATTGAGATCGATGTAAAATGACTATTCCAGGGACAGGATCATGTTACATGACGATCTCAATCATAATGTCTACGACCCAGTCGAGAGGGCGGAAGAAACGGCACGGATCGTGTGTAAGGGCTCTCACAGAAAATATTATCGGTTCCGGCCGGCCCGATTCTACGGGGGCATCGGAACCGCAGACTGCCTGGGGTGTTGTCTCCAATGCCTTTTCTGTTGGTCATGGGACAAGGTCAGGAGGCCGAGCAGGTACGGTAAGTTCTATTCACCCCAACAAGTGGCCGGCAGGCTGACAAATATCGCCTATAAAAAGGGGTTCAGGCAGGTCAGGATCAGCGGGAACGAGCCCACCATTTGTAGGGAGCATCTTATTCAGGTTCTGGAGCAGATTCCACAAGATATCCTCTTCATCCTCGAGACCAACGGGATCCTGATCGGGTATGACCCTACATATGCCCGGGACCTGTCTAAGTTTAAAAACCTTTACGTCCGGGTAAGCCTGAAGGGGGCCGGTAAGGGGGAATTTACCACGCTGACCGGGGCGGAACCCGCTGGTTTCGAGCTGCAGATTCAGGCCCTGGAGAACCTGGTTCGATTGAATGTAAACGTGCACCCGGCGGTCATGGTCAGTTTCTCGAGCCCTGAGAACATCGAGGCGCTCAGGACGAGACTTATGGAAATCGATGAAGATTTTAAAGACTTTGAGGTGGAAGAGCTCGCCCTTTATGGCAAAGTGGAGGAACGCCTAAGGAGGGCAGGTCTCATGTATGAGTAGACAAATGGTCTGGGTGCTGGAGAAGAAAATAGTCCACTATGTACTCGATATGGGTTTTGAACGTGTGGAGATCCCGGTTAGGGTCAAATTCGAATTCAAGGTCAAAGAAGGGGTCTTTGTCACCGACTCTCTTTCTAAAGAGACCCTGTACAATCGGCATGCCGTTCAAAAACATTTTCCAACAGTGAAGTTGCCCCTACTTGATAGGGAAATTGAAAAGACGGTTGAAAACAAAATCATGGACTACCTCAAGCAGTGCGGATTCGTGCCGGATACGTCAAATGATCCAGCTTGATCGTTCCCCGATCACACAACCTGCTTTTCTATGAAAACACTCAGCACAAACGGAATTCCATTTTATACTGTTATGAACTTTTCGTCGTTTTTTAAGACCTCAGTGAATGGAAGCCCCCAATACTTGACTTCAATGCGCATTTTTTCCAACGTTTCCGTGACTCCAAGTTCATCCGCACAGGCCTTGCATGCGGTTATATGAACACCTGCCTCCAACGCCTCCTTAACCTTTTCTTGAATACCCGCATCCTTAATCACCAGTTTAGCCGTCGCACCCCACACAATGAGCGTGACCTTTTCCCACCAACCATGGATGAGGGCATTGATGGTATACATGAAAACCATCTTTTCTGCCGTAATAGCATTGTCATTGGTCCACAATACATAGAGATGTGTCTTGTCCACTGGTCTTCTCCTTTTTCTTTTGGTGTTAACGCAGGCGATTACCAGCCAGCGAAAACCGCAGTTTTTACCCGGTCATGTAAACTGCAATACCTGTGATGTTTTATGAGGTTCTATGAGACTGACGGAATATTTTAGAGACGAAAAACCCGGCCAAAAATTCAACAATAAACATTGGAAACACCGTCAAAGCAACTTGTGACGCCTTTCATTTCTTTTTACACAAACAAAATATACCAAAATCATTAAAAAAACTCAAAAAAAGCAAAATATGAATAAGAAAGAATCGGGATATGAAAGCCGTGTCTCACCCGCTCCCAAGAAACTCGCCCCCTGCCATCATTGGCCAAAGCCATTGATTTTGATACGATTTCTCTTGACTTAAAACACCTTCTATCGTTTATTTGAATTTACATCCTGCCTTCTATCTATAAACCTTTGCCAAGGGTTCTCTATGGGAAAACACCTCAAAATACTAAATCCTATCTCATAACAGGAGGTCCGCACTTTCATTCAAAGAGAAAATTGACGGTGCCCACCATGAAAACACAAAGATTTCATAGAGCATTCATTTCTCTTTTTGTTCTACTTTTTTTAACAGCTCCAGGATGTGTCACGACGTCCACTCATGTTCTCAAGATGCCCAAGAGCCTCCCGCCTATCATCAAGGAGTATAAGCATATCACGCTACATGGAAACATTCCGGGCATGATAAATACGGGGCTGTATATTGATAAGGGTGAAACCTATTCCATCCTGGCAACCGGCAGCATTGACCTGTGGCCGGCTGGACTTGGGCCTGCTGCGCCTGCGGATTATAAATATAACGACGTACGGCCGGAACATGGATGGCCCCTAATGGCAAGGGTCGGGCAGAAAAAAGGCTTCTTAAATAGATATTTCTGTCCACTATGGCTGGTGAATGCATTCACGCAAACGGCATGGTCTTCAGGAAATCTTTATTTAGGAACAAGGGATGGACCTGTTGATGAATATGGAGAGCCACTGAATCCTCAATATTATAGCGGTAATACGGGCGCTTTTAAGGTGGATATTATTGTCTGGCAGAAAGAGGATTATGTTCAGATTGCGGACTTCTTTGAGGAAATGAAGGCAAAGGATCCAGAAAACATAGCGATTAAGGATGCCCTTGAGCAGGCGATAACATACAAAGAGATATTTGTGGCCAAAGCGGAAGCCTCAAAAGAGATAGAGGAGACCAAAAAAGAAATACAAGCACTGAAAGAAGAGCCTGAACAAAAAAAAGAACAGGCCGTGAAACATGCGCCCGAGGATAGACCTACTCTTCATCCTGAGCCGACCACGGTCAAGGCGAAAAAGCAAGAGAAGGTCGCCCAATTAGAATCAAAACTGGCAAAACTCACAGAAACACTTGCCCGACTGGAAAGGATGGAAAAGGAATTAGAGGATGAGAGGAAAAAATCGAGCCTTCTTGCCAAAGAACTCGAGGAAAAAGAAAAGACGGAGAAGGACCTGCTGGTAAAACTGGAGCATGGCTCAAAGTCTCCACCTGTCATCGTCATTGCCTCACCACAGGAGGGCAGCAAAGTTGAAGTCAAGGTAATCACATTTTCAGGAGTGGCTGAAGATGACCAGGGTTTAACGCGGCTGGAGATCTTCATAAACGGTAAACCAATCAAAGAGAAAGCGGACCGCGGTATCAGTGTAACAAAAAGCCCAACGCGTCTTGATTTCAGGGAACGCATCCCTCTTGAAAAAGGAGAAAACAGGATTAAGATACGTGCCGTTGATACGGACGATCTCACCTGTGAGAAGACGATGACGGTTCATTATGTTGAAAGACGAAAAAACATATGGGCCGTTGTCGTTGGTATCAATAACTACTCGAATATCCGCAAATTAAAATATGCGGTTAATGATGCCAGGCTCTTTTATAATCATCTGGTGGAGTATAACCAAGTCCCAGCTGAAAATGTCACTCTTCTTATCAACAGGGAAGCGACACTTACCAGATTGAGGAGTACGTTGGGGACCCATCTGAAGAACAGGGCGGGTAAGGAAGATATGGTTATTATCTTTTTTGCCGGACACGGGGCCACTGAAAAAGATGCAATGAGTCCGGACGGCGACGGTTTGGAGAAATATCTCCTGCCTTACAATGCGGATCCGAAGGACCTTTATGCCACAGCCTTACCCATGGGCGAGATTTCACGGATCTTCAACCGGATACGATCCGAGCGGTTGGTGTTCATTGCAGACTCCTGTTACAGTGGTGCGAGCGGAGGCCGAACCGTTGGAATAGCAGATATGCGAGCTAACATTTCGGAAGCCTTTTTTGAAAGAATCGCCGGTGGCAAGGGCAGGGTCATAATAACGGCAAGCGGAGCGAATGAAGTCAGCGTCGAGAAGGATGAGCTCCAACATGGAGTTTTCACCTATTACCTGGTTGAAGGACTGAGAGGTAAGGCAGATGCAGACAAGGACGGCCTGATTACCATTGACGAGATCTATAGATTCGTATCCGAGCACGTCCCTCGGGCGACCGGCCAGGAACAGCACCCTATCAAAAAGGGTACTGTTGAGGGACGTTTGATTTTAAGCATTATTAATAGAGATGCTCCATAAGGTATATGATGAATTGATTTTCAATTGACGCAGATATACCGTATCAACCGCATCAGGTCGGGTTTAATAATATTATCATTGCTGACAATTTAATGGCCAAAAGAGTTATTACTGACAAGATACTGGAATCCTTTCGGCCTTAATGATACTGCAAATCTTCACTTCCAAAAAGCACTGTCTTCAAGTTAATGCTTCCGACGCTAGGGCTGCGAGATCTGCTATCCTGGTCAGATTTTTGACACTTCAACAGCTTATTCGGACGGTATCTCGATATGCCCTTCTTTCTTCTGGGAGATCTAAGCTCCGGGATTTATTTGTCTTTCCAAAAAAATGACTATTGCGTCCAGTTTTGCATCATTCTTGCATATAATATAAAGATAAAGAGCCACTAAGTGCCACTCAACTTCAACACAAACACAATAAACCATGTG
>CAZIXY010000244.1:0-5335 GCA_964543315.1 uncultured Desulfobacteraceae bacterium
GTTTACCCGCCTTTCGTTGGGCGGGCTTGCCTGCCGTCTTTCTGGCAGGGCATGGGGCTCTTCGAAAGGCCGTATGTCCATCCAGAAACATTACATTTCTGGATTGCGCTTTCAGCGGTCACGATCAGCGGTCAGCCAATACATTCTTCCGATTTTCGTTGCTGAATGTTTACCTGCCGTTCTTATGGTGGGCCGATTGCCGATAGATAGCCCGCGCTTCGCGGGCTTGAGAAGAGTTCCATGCCGAGCCTTTAGAAACAGCCAACCAACATGGCCAGGTTCTGCTCGGGCAGGACATCACGGCCTGCTTGGTATATTGGTTAAACGCCAAACTAAAGCCTGCAATCCTTGATCAGATTTTTTGCCTTTTCCCTCAATTGAACGGCAAATGGATCGCCCCTATTCAGGCCTTCTTCCACCTTATCCAATGCGTCAAAGTAGGCATTCCATATAACCCATTCCTTTTTATACCTCTCCTGCAAAGGATTCGGCCCTTCTAAAAAGTCCCCGATGATCTTTCCTAAATGGCTTTGTCCCAATTTCACAAAATCCACGCCCTCATCATAATTCGCTTTTTCGAAAAAGGAAGCGGCCTTCAATGAAAACCTTAAGTATATTACAGTAAATGGTATCTTTGATATAAAACAGCCCGTAAAGGGGTCTGCCCATTGCTTTATCCTCTCAACCGACCAGGGCAATACCCTTGCATAATATGAAAACAACAGGATGCGTGCATAATCACCAATCAACTTTGCAATCGACGCGCTCCTTATGGCTTCGCCTGCGAAGACTTCCTTATCGTGACGCATGATAAGCCCGTCCTTATGGACATATCTCAGGCTGGCGTCCGACTCCTGAAACAGAACCGACAGCAGGTAGGCCTGATCCTCCGCTCGACCTATAAAGCTTGGTGTAAATGGCCTGTACTTCCTCAATGCCTTTACAAGGATGCCACAGGTGCCTCCTGTCACATGGGCACGCTGAATGCATCTGTTTTTTCCATTGATGGAAGAATGCTCCCCATAACGTGTCATCATCTCAGCCTCTGTTGAAACGGCCTGCGGAAGGGGACTGAAAAAAATCCATTCATCGTGTTTTATCCCTTCATCAGGAAATCTCACATCCGGCGTAAAAAGAGAATTAACAATATCACCGTGGTTGACAAGTCCTCCGGCTATCATTCCCAAATCCACCGCAAGACCATCCTCGTCAATCCCTTCTGCGCCCCAAAGAGGCGTTTTAAAATGCTCTAAAGCCGAAAAGCCACTCTCTTCAACCAGTTCCTTTTGCGGAAAAACCTGATCCAGGTCTATCTTAAAAGTGGCGCGTACGCGGTTGTCCAGAAAGATGTTCCAGAACACGGATATGCATTTGAGAAAACTGTAGTGTCGTCCGTACTCTCCGTCCACCCCGATCACCTTCTGCAATAAATCGGCATTCTCGAAGTCCAAATAGTGTCTAACCGCCGGCAACAGTATTTCATCAATTAGTCTGCGCACATCGGCTTCGGAAAAAACGTAAACCCGGAGGTTTTGAAAGCCCTCCCCTCCTTCGAACATGCTTTCAAGACAGTTCTTTGCGATATCCTGTAGCCCTCTATGTGTAACAGAAACCGAGAGTACACAATGAACTCTTGCATCCTTTTTTATCACACCTCTTCGCTTTTCAAACTCAACCGCCTCATCCAGGGCATTTAGACCATACACTGCTTCATTGTTTTCCCTCTCCGTCCCTATCTGAATCGGGTGATCATACCAGTAAATTTGTGGTTCTCCACTGATTTCCTCCAATCTGTCTTTTAGCTTCTTCGGAAGGGAAAGACCCGCAATTCCTTTGGAGAGCGTGGGCGAGGGAACCGTCAGCAATACATTTGAGGTGAACAAAATTTCCCTTGCCGGATCCATGATAGGAGCGGAATTCAAGCGTTTAACCCGTATCCGCCGTTTTTTTCGAAGCACCTCTGTTTCACGCTCCCTTTTCTCGAACAGAGAAACACCTTCAGGGAAAAAGACCCGCCAGAATGCGTTCATGCCTTCTTTGTCGGCAAAACGTTCCTGCGGATTGTCACACCAGCTGCATAATTTACCGAAACTTTCTCGGAAGACTTTATCTTCAGTATACTTTTCACTCAATTCGGATTTCAGGAGTGTCATTCCCATACTGTAGAACGCCGCTGCATCTTGCCAGGCAGGTTTTCCACTCAGATCCTTGATATATTCCTCAGCCTGCGAATAAAGAGCGTGGGATTTTCCACATAAACAGATTAAAAAGGCCGCATTCAGATTCCTGAACGTGGCTTTGGAAGAAGTCTCCTGCGGTCGAAACTGCTCTCCAATGTCAAGACCTGTTAAGGCATCTTTTCCCCGGCTTGTACTGATTAGACGCTTGATTATGCATTCAATTTTTTCTTTCAAAACTGACACCAAATCTCTGGGGCATTAGCTTTTCTGCAACCCGAAAAGTAACATACCGACCTTAATATGTTTTTTACAAGCAAAGCACATCCAAAAATTTTATATTTACCAAATAATATATTTTATGGCAATGGAACAAGAACATGCAAAGACTCTTGACTTTGACAAATCATGATTATAGATTTCACCTATATAGTCGTTCCATCGCAGTGGATTAAATTCAATTCTCAGACTGCAGGTTCAGTTTAAATATTTTTTCTATAAAGCTCTACGGAAAAATATCGTAAGGTATAAAAACTATGCACTTTTACTGGCGTATTATTGAAGAGCTCAAATTTCTGGGTGAAACCTGGGTTTTCAACAATCCGAATCTCTCCAGGTGTTACAGGCTCTGGATAAAGAAAAACGCTGATGTCATTGCCCTCAGCGTTCAGGACACCTCTACAGACCAGTCGGCACAATTCATCTACAAGAAAATTCCCCACTCCCTCAATTGACAACGCCCCACGGCGTCATCCCGGCGGTCGCTCGAAAATGCCTCAACGCCATGCCTTGCCTCTTTCAGCATACATAATCATGTACCAATCACGAGGCGAAGTTTACCCGCCTTTCGTTGGGTGGGCTTGCCCGCCGTAGGTGTGGTGGGCTTGCCGCCGTCTTTCTGGCACGCTTAAGCGCCGTGCGGCAGGCGCGGGTATCGGTCTCTTTGAAAGACAGGATTCGTTGAGGTTCAGGAAACAAGGGACAGGAATCTTAAAACGGATGATCCGAATTTAATTCAAACCGGCTGAGGCCATGATATCCGGTACGAGTTCCTCCTTACCGATGGCCATAATATGGACTCCGTCACACATCTTCTCTTCCAGTATCCTCTTAATCATCCGACCGGCGATCTCTACGCCCTTCTCAATAGCCCTTCCTTTAGGTGCGGAGGCCATTTCATCTATAAGTTCTTGAGGTACATTGACACCCGCAACATTCTTATTCATGAAACGGGCCATAGGAGCGGATGTAAGTAAAATAATACCGGCCAGTATCTTTACAGGGAACTGTCCGGCATAGTCCATGAACTGTTTAAAGTTGTCCAGGTCATACACGGCCTGTGTCTGGATAAATTCGGCGCCGGCTTCTATCTTCTTTTCAAACTTTATGAGCTGGGGCTCAAGGGGTTCGGCCTCAGGAGTGACAATGGCGCCGGCACAAAAGGATACACTTCCTTCCACGTCATTCCCCCCAAGATCCTTCCCTTTTCCCAACCTTCTGATCGTTGCCAGCAATTGACTGGAATCCAGATCAAAAACGCCTTTGGCCTCCTTATGATCACCGAGAATAACCGAATCACCCGTAAGACAGAGGACATTGTTGATTCCCCTGCTGGCGGCAAAAAAGAGATCTGCCTGAAGGGCCATCCGGTTTCGATCCCGGCAAGTCATTTGCAGAATGGGTTCCCCCCCCATTTCCTTTACGAGAAGAGCCCCACCCAGGGAAGGAAAACGCATCACCGAACTCTGATGATCCGTTACATTCATGGCATCCACCTTGTCTTTTAAAAGCTCAATGTGGTGGACCATCTTTTCAAGATTCGTTCCTTTAGGCGGAGCCACCTCAGAGGTAACAACAAACTTGCCTGAATTAAGGGCCTTTTTAAATGAGGATTGCATGTTCAATATCTCCATTTATATTTGAATATTCTGATCATCCAACTTCCACTTTCCCGGGCTCGGCTCTCCCTGGTGATTTCTGGGTTTCTGCAGCTTTCTCATGGCATCCAATCGATTCAATTCTTTCAATCGATTGTAGATCAAGGTCCAGGCACAGTCCTTTTCGGAATCTATCTCGCACTTACCGTTATTGGTACCCCCGCAGGGGCCATTAACCAGTCCTTTATGGCATGAAGTTACCGGACATATCCCGCCTGTCTCTCCTAAGATACATGTACCGCACTGGGTACATATCTCATCAAACTGGCCCAGGCCGGTCTCCTTGCCGATAAAAAGAGTGTCAAGGGCTGGTACGACCATTTTTTTTAATTGCCTTGCAATGGTCTGAACACCAAAGGCACATGTCATAATCACAAGGACATCTGACTGCTCGATCTGCTCACCATATTCCTTCATGGCTTCAGCAGTCAGATTATCACAGGCCACAGGTAAAATCATATCTCCTGTGACAAACTTGCCCTTGCCGGCCAACTTTTCCTTCATCGCCTTCACCTCGGGCTCTCCACCGGTGTGTGTCAGGGTGGCACATGTTCCGCACCCAATGATAAAAACCCGTCTCAAACCATCCAGGAGTTGATCAAGCTCTTCCTCTGGTTTTTGCTGCGTAATGGATCTGATCATAACTTTTCCCCTATTTCTTCTCTAAGTCACACCTGAGGCACCTCATGGCCTCCCGGTGCGCCTCTTCCCGGGTGAATCCTTTTTCCACCTCCCGGAAATCCCTTATCCTTTCACCAGCCTTCTCGACCTGGACCTTGATCCTAGGCTTTTCCTCGGTTGTTTCTTCATCCAAGGCCAGACCGATGTCTTCCCTCATAGACGTTTTTTCATCGATAATTTCCACCTTTCCCTTTTCCCCTCTAAGATACTTGTCGATTGCAAGGGCGGCCCTCCTTCCGGAGGCGATAGCGTTTATGACAATGCTTGGCCCTGTAGTAAAATCTCCTCCTGCAAAAACACCCGGGATATTTGTGGCAAGGCTGTTTTCATCTACCACAAGACTTCCCCACAGTGCCCGCTCTAACTGGCTGTCCTTTGATAAAAAAGAAATATCAGGCGCCTGGCCTATTGAAATTATGATGGTCTCGGCTTCCACAACCTGGGTTATCTCTTCATCAACACTCAAATGTGATTGACCGTCCTCACCAAAAACGGTCCTGCTGCGTACAAACTCGATTCCCTTAATTTTCCCGTCTTCAT
>CAZIXY010000245.1:0-5324 GCA_964543315.1 uncultured Desulfobacteraceae bacterium
TCCATAGAACTATTATCAGCCTCTTTCATGATTCCAAAATCGATGGCGCAACCAAAGGAAATCAGGATCGTCATTATAAGGGTTAAGTTACCCATTATGTTTCGATGTTTACCTGCTCTCTCACAGTTTTATGCTCATGCCATATCAGTGCCTTCTGACACTTCTTTCTCATCAGATGATATTCATTACGCACGTATTCCAGGGGGAAATTGTATAGAGGATGAGGGTACGCAAAAAATATTAAAAAAAATACTTGACAAAATAAAATTTATTATTTATGGCTCTAACAAACGTTAGGTTTGTTCAAGGCATGATCAGTTTGGCGTATATGAGTAGAATAAAATCCTGGTGTAATATCGGGTGGCTGGTTTTATAGAGATGGGAATTCATTCATTACAAAATTTTTTTAAAAGAAAGGAGGATAAGGTTATGAAACGTTTAATCACACTAATGATAGGTATTATGTTTATTGCAACCTCCATGGTGATGGCCGCAGAAAAAAAAGAAGAACCAATCAAGATAGGCGTTGTTCTTCCAATGTCCCCACCTGGGGCTTATGCCTCAGGTAATCCCATGTGGTGGGCTGTATTGCAAGCGGTAGAGGAAGTGAATGATGCTGGAGGTGTTCTCGGTCGGGAGGTTTCTGCTGTGCTAGGAGACACACGTGGGGTACCGGAGGAGGCCCGGGCCGCAACGGAGCGCCTAATCACCAAAGACAAGGTAGTAGGGGTGATCGGCAATTACCATAGCTCCTGTGCGCTTGCCGAAGTTGATTTGTTTAAGGCGCATCACATTCCTTATATTGCCTCTGAAACCTGGGCGGATGAGGTGACGGAGAACGGCTATGCCGAAGTCTTTCGAATTGCCGTAACCAACTCTTTATATACAGATATAGCTATAGATTGGATGAAGGCGTCAGGATTCAAGCGTATCGCTTGTGTCCAAGAGATTACTGATTGGGGTCTCGGGGTCAACAAGCAGCTCACAGCGGCTTGGAATAAAGCCAACATTTACAACAAGACTGCTTTTTGCGATATGAAAACGGAAGAATTTAGCGAAACCCTAACTCGCTTCAAAAATTGGAAAAAGAAGCCCGATATGTTCTTTGGATCAGTAACCGGCGCAGGCGCATTTCGCATCATCAAACAAGCGTATGATTTGGGTCTTGCACCTTCTCCGGAAACCGTTTTTTATGCCACCAACTCCTGCTTGAATCCTGAGGTCTGGGAGGTAGCCGGTGAGGCGGCACAATACATTGTCGTCACCCAGGTCGGTTTGCCCCCTACTGCCTATACAGAGGTGACCAAGAAAGAAAATGAGAAATATAAAAAGGATTACGGCCGACTAATGAGCGCTACGGTCATGGAGGGCTACGATTCGTTTATGCTTATGTGCGAAGCGATTAAAAAAGCCGGAAGCACTGATGCGGATAAAATCATTGAAGCGCTGGAGAATATCAAGTGGACCGGAATGCGAGGAGAATACTATTTTCCTTACGGGTCTAAAAACCCATTACCGAAAGACAAACCCAAATACCTATGGCACCAATGGCCGGCCGTGAGCGTATACCTTTTTCAGTATACCGAAGTGGGCCAAAAACCGGAAGATGCCACTGTTATTTGGCCTCCTCGATGGTCCCAACTCCCGAAAGGTCAGCACTTCATTCCAGTGCCTGAGAAATAAATGCTATGAGGTTGCCTTGCAGGTTGCACCTGCAAGGCAATACGTTACCAATGCTTTACCCCTAAGGTTTCGATCCTTGGGCAATAAAATCCATTCCTAGGAAATGCGAACAATTTAAAAGCCATTTTTCAGAAAGGATTCCCATGTACGGTGCAGAATATTTCATTATGCAAGGAGCTAATGGGCTCATTATGGGTTGTCTCTATGGCATGATGGCAGTCGGACTGGCCCTGATCTTTTCCGTGTTAAAAGTCATCAACTTTGCGCACGGGGAGTTCTATATGGTCGGCGGATACATGGCATACTTTCTCCTGACCATGTTTGGTGGTCTTCATCCCGTGTGGGGCGTACTATTTGCAATGGCTGTTCTATTGGTAATCGGTTCGGGATTTGATTACCTCTTTCTCCGTCCCATGCACAAAGGGCTGGTCAATCGGCCGGATGAGTATGCCATTCTGTTGACCTTTGGGCTGTCATTTTTCTTGCAGTACTTGGTCCTGGCCCTGGCCGGTCCTTACCCCCACCGAACCACATCTTTCCTGGAAGGAGGAATCCGGATCGTTGGTTTTATCGTCAGCGCAGACCGTTTGATCGCCGCTGGTCTGGCAATTGTATTGATGACGGCTATGATGTGCTTCATCAAACTGACCTGGACCGGAAAAGCAATACGAGCGGTCAGCCAAGACAGGGATGCCGCATCTATCGTAGGGGTTAACCCGTTGCGTTTGAACAATATCGCTTTTGCCTTAGGAGGTTCTCTGGCGGGAGCCTCCGGTGCCCTGATTGCACCAATTTTCAGCATCGTGCCCGACGTGGGAGTCCTGCCCTCAATTCGATCATTTATCATTGTAGTGTTAGGCGGCATGGGTTCGATCAAAGGCGCTATTTTGGGAGGGCTGATTATCGGCCTCATGGAATCGTTGGGTGTCGCGCTTATTCCAGATATTTCCCGAGCCCTAGCCTATCGGGAGCTCTATGGCTTAATAATCTTCGTACTTGTATTGCTCTTTCGGCCGCGAGGATTATTTGGGGAGGCCTAAGTATGAATAAAGTTCAAGTATATAGAATAGTGTTTTTTCTCACGCTCATCCTTATCGGCGCCTTGATACCCTTGGTAATAAACAGCTCTTACTGGCTGCATGTATTTGTGATGGCTTACTTTTACGGCCTTATGGCTGCAACATGGTCATTCTTAAATGGGTATGCTGGTCAATTCTCATTCGGCAATATAGCCCTCGTACTTATTGCCGGGTACACGAGCGGGCTTGTGGCAGTGTACACCAACCTTCCCCTGCCTCTAGGCCTCATGCTCGGCATTATTGCATCTGGAATAGTCGGCCTTTTCGTCGGTTATCTGTGTCTGCGCTTCAAGGGTGCTTACCTTGCTTTATTTACTATCGCCTTCGCAGAGGCCGTTCGGTTAGTGATTAATACGGAGCATGGGGTAACCAAGGGACCTTCCGGGCTTCGGATTGAGGGATTTTTTATCACAACCTCTCAAGTTCCCTATTATTATTTGATGTTCGGTCTTTTGGTTCTTTCAATTTTTATTTTATGGTGGATGCTGAAATCCAGATGGGGACTCTTTTTTATGGCCATCCGAGAGGATGACGAAGCAGCTTCCACATTAGGTGTAAATATTGTTCGTTATAAAATCATTGCCTTTTTGGTAACAAGTGTCTTCTGTGGGGTAGGAGGAGTGTTTTATGCCCATTTCAATCAGATTCTTACTCCCAATTTCGGTCAGATCGGTACCATGGGATTGGTGATAGGTATGGCTGTGATCGGGGGTGTGGAAAACCTGATTGCTGCTACCTTAGGCGGGATCTTACTCGAATTTGGATTGGAAGGGCTCCGAGAACTTGGTGCCTGGCGCATGGTAGTGTTTGGAGGCCTTCTTATGATGGTGGTCCGATTTGCGCGAAATGGGTTGCTGACTCCTCTCTGCCGGGGACTGATAGGCGAAGAGGTATGATACATGAATGAGATCGAATTGCGGATTGAAGGGCTAAAGAAACATTTTGGAGGGGTGAAGGCTATCGATGGCCTATCTTTTTCAGTGCATGGAAACGAGCTTATCGGACTGATTGGACCCAACGGCTCAGGTAAGACAACGACTATCAATACAATCAACGGCCTTCTGAAACCCACCTCCGGCGAAGTCTATTTCCAGGGGGATCGCATCGATCAATTACCGGCTTATGAACGGGCTAAAAGAGGACTGGGAAGAACGTTTCAAGTCACTCGCGTCTTCCGCCGCCTGAGTGTTTTTCAGAATCTTGTGGTACCGGCCTTGGCCTTAGCAAAGGCCAGTAGAAAAGAGATTCAAGCCCGAGCTCGGCAAGTCATGTCGTTTCTCACCATTGAACATCTGGCGGAAGAAAATGCTCAGAATCTCTCGGGTGGTCAACAGAAATTACTCGAACTGGGCCGCGTATTAATGCTCGATCCTTTTATTATTTTTCTGGACGAACCTTTTGCCGGGGTGCATCCGGAGCTTCTCAGACAAATCTATGACTATATCAAGGAGATTCATCAGCGTGGGAAGGCCTTTATCATCGTGAGCCACGACATGGATACCATTTTCGATCTTTCCCAACGAGTGATTGTCATAAGCGAAGGAAAGAAAATCGCTGACGGCGAACCGGATGCTGTCCGAAATGACGAGGCCGTAATAGATGCCTATCTGGGAGAGGCTTCAGAAAAGGAACAGCTGGAAGATGCAACCATAACAGGAGGAGACGAGAATGCTGGAGGTTAAGGAGGTCTATGTCGGTTATTATCGAGATATAAACATCCTTCAAGGAGTATTTCTTGCTGCTCAGGAATCCATGATTACCTCAATTATCGGCACTAATGGTGTGGGCAAATCAACACTGCTGAAGACTATCTACGGTTTTCTCCAGCCCAATAGTGGAGAAATCATTTGGCAGGGGCGTAAACTGACAGGCGTTGATCCGTATAAAATGCCTCTGCGGGGAGTTGCTTACATACCGCAGCGACGGAACGTCTTTCCTGAGATGACCGTGGAGGAAAATCTCCAGCTCGGGTGCTGGACATTCAGGAAACATAAGGATCAAATACATGAGAAATTGGAGGAGAATTATGAGCGTTTCCCTGTTCTCCGCGATCGACGCAGACAGAAGGCGGGGAATTTCAGCGGAGGTCAGCAGCGTATGATAGAACTGGCCCGGGCCATGATGATCGACCCGAAGCTGATGTTAGTAGACGAACCAACGGCCGGACTGGCTCCCAAATTTTCCCGCTATATTTACGACAAACTGCTGGAGCTGAAGGGTGAGGGCATAACGATTCTGCTTGTAGATCAACACATCAAGCGTGCTCTTGAAGTATCCGATTATGTTTACGCCTTGGCGCTTGGGAAAAATATGACGGAAGGACCCCGCAAAGATTTCGAAAACCTGAAAGAACGAATCAAGGAATGGCTATAGGAAGTTTACTTTTTTGAAGATGCCTTCGTGAATTTGTTTTATACCTTATGCAAACCATGGATACCAAGTTAACCTCAATATCTTGACATCCGACATTTTTGATGTATCCATTTTTCCCTATTCCCTTAATTTATGTTTGCTTTATTGAATATCCAGATTTTTCCATCTGTGGTTCAGACACTAGCGAGT
>CAZIXY010000246.1:0-5299 GCA_964543315.1 uncultured Desulfobacteraceae bacterium
GTTTATAATTGAGTTTGTATTCATACACTGGGAATCCATGACAAAAGGCATCACCGGAATTAATATCCCACCCCCAAGTATCGGCAGCCTGCAATTTATTACCGAAAAGGAGTTTTATTGGATAACCCTGGTCTTTGTTGTGGTTGCTGTCGGCTATGCCAGGAATCTAGTCCGCTCACGAATGGGCAGGGCTTTCGTGGCGATCCGTGACAGGGATCTCTCAGCCGAGATCATTGGGATAAATCTCTTTCGATACAAACTGAGCGCCTTTGCCATTAGTTCTTTTTATGCCGGGGTGGCAGGGGCTTTGTGGGTCACCTTTTTGAAGGTTGTGACACCTGACCACTTTCCCTTTATCCTGAGTATCCATTACCTGGCCATGATTATTGTGGGGGGATTAGGGAGCATATTGGGTTCCGTTTTCGGGGCCATTTTCATGACCCTTATCCCTGAAGTACTCAATTATCTGTCTGAAATTGTGAAGATGCGTTCGCCGGGATATGAAGAAATCTTCGTTCCCATGAAAGAGGTGATCTTTGGAGTCCTGATTGTGCTTTTCCTTGTGTTTGAGCCCCGTGGCCTTGCTGAAATCTGGAACAGGATTAAAAATTTTTTCAGGCTCTGGCCTTTTTCGTATTAGAATAGACTGAAAGGAGGTGAATCGGTGTCTCTTTTGGGAATAATTAGTGCCTGAACGAAAATTATACTCCCTGTCATTTCGACTGAAAGGAGAAATCTTCAGTGTCAATGTTAACGATGGCATAGGATTTCTCGCAAAGTTTATCCCGCTAACGGAGCGGGGCTCGGAATGACGTTCTTGCCTCAATTTCGGGTGGGTACTAATTAGTAAACCATACAAATTGAAAAGGGGGGAATTGTAATGAAAAAAACAGTTATCTTTGCTCTCAGTTTGGTTTTGTGCATGGGACTGCTCGGCGTAAGCAAGGCCATGGCTGAACAGAATCCCACCATATGTGCGGTACATCCCTTTACAGGAAGATTTGCCTTTGCAGGAATTCACGGCGCTGACGCCATGGAAGATGCGATAGGCATGGCCAATGCGGAGGGAGGGGTTAACGGCAAAAAAATTGAATACTACTGGGCGGACGGAGAATACAAAAACGATGTGGGGATTGCAGCCTTTAAGCGACTTTATGCCCAGCACAAACCTCACTGTATGTGGGGGCAGAGTACGGGTATGACAAAGGCCCTGGCACCGGAGATAAATAGCCGTTACAAGGTCCTTTATTCCGCCTACACTTTTGCCGAGATTGCGGCTGACCCGACAAAAAATCCATACATGTTTATTCCCGGTCCGACGTATGCCGACATGTTCGGTGTGCTTCTCAAGTACATTGCCAAGGAAAAACCAGGGGCCAATATTGCCTTTTTTTACAGCGACACCGAGTTCGGACGTGAGCCGATTCCCGCCGGCAGGGAGCTGTGCAAAAAGATGGGTCTGAAACTGGTTGCCGAGGAGATTTCTAAAGTCGGCGGTGTGGATATATCCACACAGATATTAGATATGAAACGAAAAAAGGTGGATTACTGCATTTTCCAGGGGTTTGTCGTGACACCTATCCAGACGGTCATCAAGCAGGCGAAAGACTACGGACTCAACTGCAAATTCATGGGAACGTTCTGGTCAACAGAAAAACACCTTTTGGATCAATTAAAAGGAATGTCTGATAAGTATATGGGTCTCACCGCCTATTCATACTACTATCAGGACGAATACCCGATGATTAAGAAGATCAGGGCGTGGACCGAAAAGCATCATCCCAAGTTTGTCGAGTATCGTTCGCAGGCATATATGCAGGTTTTTATGGGCACGACGCTCTTTATTGAAGCCCTAAGGCGGGCGGCCAAGTCAGGGGCTATTACCGGAGACAGCCTTTCAAAGGGACTTCAATCCATAAAGAATTTTGACGTGGGCGGTCTCATGAACCCGGTCACCGTCAAGAACAACAGCATCCCCGTGGGAAGGATTGTTCGCGGTAACTCAAAGACCCTGAGATTTGATCCTGTTTCGGATTGGATTTCTTTAGATTAAATCTGTTTATACGCATGGGCTTTTTCCTGTCCCCTTTTGAGCCTGGGGACGGGAAAAAGATTTGTGTGAAATCTGACGGACTCGTAAAAAGTCCGGCAATCCCGCAAAGCGGGAGGGTGAGGGTGGAACCATTTGAATTCACTTCAAATGGCGGGGGAGGGGAAGCCCTTCCCCGCCGAGTAAAAAGGCGTAACGCGACTTTTTACGAGGTTATCAAATCTGATTATGGATATATTAACACTTCCGGAACTGCTTAAGAGAAATGCCCTCAGGTTTGGCGATAAAAAGGTGGCCATTCGTGAGAAGGAATTCGGCATCTGGCAGTCAGTTACCTGGAAAGGCTATTACGAAAACGTGAGGGATTTCGCCCTCGGTCTCCGCCAGCTCGGTTTCAAGAGAGGAGACAAGTTGTCCTATGCAGGAGATAACCGGCCTGAAGGGCTGTTCTCCGAATTGGCCGTCCAGTGCCTTGGCGGGGCTATTGTGGGCATCTACCCTGACAGCCATCTGGACCAGGTGGAGTATATCATCAATCATTCGGACTCAACTTTTGTTGTGGCAGGCGACCAGGAGCAGGCAGACAAGATCCTGGACATTAAGGAGAAATGTCCCCAGTTATTAAACCTGATTGTGGACGATCCAAAGGGTATGCGACATTATGACGATCCCGTTTTGGCTTACTTCAGGGACATACAGAAATTAGGCCGTGAAGCGGCCGAGAAGGAGCCGAATCTCTTTGATGAGTTGATTGAAAAAGTGACTCCTGATGATGTGGGCATGATCAATTATACATCCGGGACAACCGGAATGCCCAAGGGGAGTATGATCACCCAAAAGAACATGTACAGTGTGGCAAAGGCTCAGGACACAGTAGATACAGCAACTGACAGTTTTGAGTATGTCTCCTTTCTTCCTCTGCCCTGGATTGGAGAACAGGAGTTCGGAGTTTACTGGTCTTTATACAAGGCATTTACGGTAAATTTTCCGGAGAAGGTGGAGACAGTACAGGAAAATATCCGGGAGATAGGCCCTCATATCCTGCTGGCGCCGCCTCGCATATGGGAGAGGATGTGTTCTGATATCCAGGTGAAAATACAGGATGCAGCCTGGATAAAGAGGGTGGTCTACAGACTATTCCTGCCCGTAGGATACAAACTGGCGAGCTTTAAATTAGAGAAAAAAAAGATACCTTTTGGGTGGAAATTTTTAAACTGGTTAGCCTACGTTTTTCTTTTCAGGTCACTAAAGAACTACTTAGGACTCTCCCGGCTTGTTCACGTATATACGGGCGGTGCACCTTTGGGCCCGGAGATCTTCAATCTCTTTCAGGCATTAGGTGTCAATATAAAACAGGCCTACGGGATGACTGAACAGACGGCCGCCTCAATAATTCACCGGACCGATGACATCCGTCTGGATACGGTTGGGCAGCCTCTGCCGGGGATCGAGTTCAAGGTTTCAGATACGGGAGAGCTGTTATCCAGAGGTGACACTATTTTTAAAGGCTATTATAAAGATCCGGAGGCCACGAAAAAGGCACTCAGGGATGGATGGTTCCATTCGGCAGATGCGGCCCTCATTGAAGATGACGGACACATCATCATCATTGATCGCATGTCTGATGTCATGAAACTGACGGACGGCAGTAAGTTTTCGCCCCAGCTTATTGAAAACAAATTGAAATTCAGTCCCTATATAATGGATGCAGTGGTCATAGGTCAGGAGAGGCCTTTTATCACGTCCATGATCTCAATAGATATGGGCAACGTGGGCAAGTGGGCGGAGAATAACCAGATCCCCTATACCACATTTACGGATCTTTCTCAGAAAGAAGAGATCTACGATCTCATTGCGGGTGAAATTGGAAAGACAAATGAGTCTCTTCCCAAGGTGGCAAAGGTTAAGAGATTTGTTCTTCTTTATAAGGAACTGGATCCTGACGATGACGAGTTGACCCGGACAAGAAAGGTAAGGAGAAAATTCGTGGAAGAAAGGTATAAAGACCTTATCAAGGCTCTCTACGGCGACCGGGAAGAACTGGAAATAGAAGCGGATATTCGCTACCGGGATGGAAGGGGTTTTCGAATGAAGACCATTGTAAGGGTAAAACAGGTCGAACCTTTGGAATAAATGTTACGTCATTATCGAAAATGGAAGATAAAACAGAATACCAGCTTCTGGTCGAAAATATATACCTCAGCTTCGGGGGCCTGCAGGCCCTGAATGGAGTTACTACAGGGGTCAGGAAGGGAGAAATTTTTTCAATTATCGGCCCCAACGGCGCGGGCAAGACATGCCTTTTAAACTGTATCAACCGATTCTATCATCCTGAAAAAGGAAGTGTTTTATTGGAAGGCAGGGATATCTCACGTCTGAAACCCCACAAAATAGCCAGTCTGGGCATTGCCCGTACATTCCAGAACGTTGAGCTTTTCGGTCATATGAGTGTCCTTGACAATATCAAACTCGGTGCCCATGTCCATCTGAAGTCGGGCTTCTTGTCAGGAGGGATTTACTACGGCAAATCACGTAAAGAGGAGATCGGCCTTCGCGAGCACATAGAGGAGAAGATCATTGACCTCCTGGAAATAGAACAGATAAGGAAAAGTATTGTGCACTCCCTGCCCTATGGGCTCCAGAAACGGGTTGAATTAGCGCGTGCCCTTGCCATGAGGCCAAGAATACTCCTTTTAGATGAACCGGCTACCGGGATGAACCTCGAAGAGACGGAGGATATGGCGCGTTTTATCCTGGACATAAACGAAGAATGGGGAGTGACAATTGTTCTGATCGAGCATGACATGGGTGTTGTTATGGATATCTCGGATCGGATTTGTGTGCTGGATTTCGGGCTGAAGATCGCCGAGGGGAAACCGGATGAGATCAGGCACAACGAACAGGTCATCAAGGCATATTTGGGTGAGGAGGATATCACCTACTCAAGGCTAGGGGCATAGGGTCATAAGCGCTAAGTTGTTTTAGGGCTGGATGGACTGTGGAAGGTTTACTGAAAAAAATGAACGTAGAACATCGAACGTCCAACATCGAATGATTAATGGGAAAAGATGGAAAAACAAACTTATGACCTGGAAGAAAGGCTGCTCGAATATTCGATGAGAATAATAAAGATCGTTGAACAGCTTCCAAATACAAGAACAGGCAACCATATTGCGGGCCAATTGTTAAGATCAGGAACTTCACCTTATCCAAACCATGGTGAAGCCCAGGCAGCGGAGTCCCCAAAGG
>CAZIXY010000247.1:0-5272 GCA_964543315.1 uncultured Desulfobacteraceae bacterium
ACCAATAATCTTCTGGATGTCTTTAGGCAGTCTGTTAAAGGAGTTTTTGTTCATAAAGAACCCCTGAGGCAGTGTAGTAAAACCGCCAACGTCGGTATAGAATTTCAATAATTCATAGAGCTTGAAACTGTTAATTCCTTCCCAGCCCATAACAGTTCCGTCAACAACGCTCTTTTGTAGTGAGAGGTATAATTCTGGTACGGGTATCCCCACGGGAACGGCTCCTAGGGCTTTAACGGCATTGCTCGCTATTCCTCCGGGGACCCTGAATTTTAAGCCCTTAAGGTCCTCAATAGTATGAACAGGTTTTTTTAAGGTATGGAAATTCCAGGCATCAGTGGTCCCTAGGCCGACTACCTTTACTTCCTTGAATTCAGCCCTTATTTCAGGGAACTCTTGGTATAGCTGCCAGAAAACTTTGCCCCCTACCTCACTGGATGGTACAACAAAGGGCAACTCCAAGACCTCGCTTATAGGGTGTCGCCCAGGGTTATTGCTTAAGGTATGAAACGCTAGGTCGGCGACACCTTTGATCACCATATCATACTGGTCTTTCATCCCTCCGAGGGCTCCGGCCGTGTAAAGGGTAAAATGCACCCTGCCTCCGGTTCTCTCTTCAACCATTTTGATCCATGTCTCTGCTATTTCCGTATCAACGCTTTTGGCAGGCATCCAGGATGAAACTCTGAGCTTTATCGGTTTCTGTTTTGCCCAAGCCCCAATTCCGGTGTTCAAAGTAAATAGGGGTACAAGGAAAAAGGTAAATAGTAAAAGGCCAGTTCTTTTCATTCTTGATTCCTCCTTGGTAAGTTAGTTTAATGTCAAGAGGATTTAATAATACCTCCAAGGTCCCTAGAACAAAGGGAACGCTAAAACATAAGCAATTCTACAAGGTGTTATCATGTTAAGTGAAAGCCCCCCTTCTAAAGGGATAGACGTAATAGCTTTATAGCATTTTCTTCGAGTATTCTCTTGCGTTCATTATCGCTTATATCCATTTTTTCAATGGAATCGATTGTCTGTCTTACAGGCCATAGTCCCGATTCACTCCCAAAGGGCATATCCGTACCGAATAGCATATGGTCAGCCCCAAAATGATGGTAGCCGCACATAAGGGCTGGCACATTTCCGTGAAGTGCTGTGTCCCCATAAAACATCCTATAGTATTCTGGGACAGGCTTCTTAAGCCCAAGGTCAATCTTCTCTACCTCACTGAACATAAGGTAGTGCATTTCGATCCGGTTAATAAAGTAGGGAACCGATGAACCGCAGTGATGGGTAATAAATTTGATGTTTGGGAACTTATCAAAAATACCACTATACACGAGGTGTGTCATTGCAGTGGATGAAGCAGCCGGCATCTCAAATGCCGCTCGATCCATGGCCCAGGCATGGTCTTCCGGGCCCGTAAAAACCCGGTAGTCGGAAAATTGATCCTTGTCTTTGGCAACCGCCCCTATGCTCTTAAAAAACGGGTGAATCCAGATGGGTAAGCCGTACTGGGCCATTTTTTCATAGAGGGGTATAAATTCGGGAGAGTCCAGGTGCTTTCCCATAATGTTAGTAAAAATTTGAACACCATTTAATCCCAGTTCCTTAATACTTCTGTCTACTTCTTCTAAGGCGGCATCAATATCGTTCATTGGCAAGCAGGCTACTGCCCCGACAAAACGATCAGGGTATTTTTGGACCAATTCCGCCAGTTCATCATTGGCAACTTTAGATAGCTCAACAGCATCTGCAGGCTCTAAGATACTTTCCACGGGGGGATTGGTCACTGTCAAGACCTGCCTCATGTCAGGATAATGGTCCATAATCTTAAACCTGGTGTCAAAATCAGAAAGAGCTGGAAGGTTTTTACTGGGCAGGCTATTTGCTACCTGTGATGGTAGTTTCTTCTCCAGAGCCTGAAGATACCTTGGCGGTGTGACATGACAAAATATATCTATTTTCATTTATTCCTCCTTTACAAGCTCATTGCCCTTACAAGAATATCTAGCCTGTGTGACCTGTCTACTCCAATATTGACCTTTTTATCAGGGCCTTTATAATTGGGATTTTATAAGCGTTTTTGCTCAGTGGCTTCAAGGAAGAGGTGGCTTTTTCTGCCGCTTTTTCGACAAGTTTCCTGGTGATTCTCTCCCCCATAAGGATCTCTGCAGCCTTGGCAACCGGATAAGGTTCATAGGAAACTCCTCCAAGCACGATCCTTGAATCACTCACAACGCCCTTTTCATCTACTCTAGTGATTGACGCAACACTTACGATGGCAAAATCGATTGACTTTCTAATCCTGAACTTCAAAAAGCGCTGTTTTATACCAGGCGCAAGCCTTGGAATCTGTACGGATAATATTATTTCACTAGGTCTGAGCACGTTGCCGAATTTCGAATAAAAATCATTGATTGAAATGGTTCTTCCCCCTCCAATATGTTCGGTCTTAATTTTGGCATCCATTGCGCAAAGCACAGTGGCCATATCAGAAGGGCATACCGACACACATTCGCTTTCTCCAAAAAGAGCATGATACTGATTTTCTCCATTCAAGGCGAAACACATACTGGTTCTATCTTTACGCCGGCAATTATAGGAAATTCCGCTATCCGGCGATCTTCTATAGTACCAACACCTCGTCTCCTGACAGAGGTTCCCGGCAAGGGTCGCCATGTTCCTGATGTGGGGTGACCCTATGACGCTAGCAGCTTCGAACAGTAGGGGATATTGGCTTTTTATAATTGGAGACTTTTCAAGATCGCTAATCCGTGTTAGTGCACCTATACTAATACTACTTTTGCTCAAGGAAATGTGCTTAAGGGCTTTGATGGGCTTGATGTTCACCAGTGCGTGGGGGGTCTGAAGCCCCCTTTTCATCAGTCCCACAAGATCTATTCCACCCGCCAAAATCCGAGCCCTGCCACCATAGAACTCAAGTATTGACATGGCCTCATCCATTGTGCTGGCGGTATGATATGCTGGGCGTATCGGCTTATGCCAATATTCACTTAGCCATTTGTAGGCCCTTTCGATTTCTTTTAACTCAAATGATTGAAAAGCCACTTTTATCCTCCTATTTTGTTATCCCAATTTCTTTTAAAACATTTTCTGGTGTTAGCAACCCATAGCGAACTCTTATCCCGGTAGCATTATACAGGGCATTCGCGATGGCCGGTCCAAGCGCCGTCATAGCGGTCTCACTGAATCCCTTGGCACCAAAAGGGCCCCAGGCACTGGGACGCTCTGAAATGATCCTGTGATGGTTGTTTCTTGTAGGCATGTCCAGAAACGTCATCAACTTATAATCAAGCAGATCGGGGTTTACCACAACGCCGGATCTTGGGTCTATCCTATAGTCTTCACTCAGCACCCATCCGCTTGCCATGACCAACCCTAGATCAACCTGATTCTCAACTACTATGGGATTGATGCTTCTCCCGGTGTCATGTCCCGATACAACACTTAACAGCTCGATTTTCCCCGTCTCAGAATCAATCTCTACTTCAGCTATGGTTGCAGCCGCAGCGTAGGCATGGATGACTTTTCCGCTTTTTTCGTCTCGGATGGAATGGTAAGGAGGATTGTTCCCTGTACCAGTGATTTGCCAGTTTGTGAGGCAAATATCTGCTATGGGTACGGACTTATCCGTACCTTTGACCCATACCCTTCGGTCTCTTGTTTCAAGTTCATCCACAGGGGCTTCCAGCCTCGAGGCCGCTAATGCAAGAATCTTACCCTTTGCATCTTCTGCTGCAATTCTTGCTGAATTCATGGGGGATGAAGTCCCGGAGCTTGCCACATTTCCAATGGCTGCAGGGGCTGCGCCGGTATCGGCGGTTATCACGTTAACATCCCCATACCCGATCCCCAAAACTTCGGCGACCACCTGTGCAGTTGCCGAGGCATAACCTTGACCAATCTCAACTGCTCCTGTCAATACCGTTGCAGAGCCATCCTGGTTCATCTTGACGATAGCCGATGAAGGCCAAAAGGAGCAATGATGCATCCCTATGGCAACGCCGATCCCCTTCCTTTTGTATCCACTTACCGCCACGGGCTTGCCCCACCCTTTCCACTTGTTTTTCCAGTTGGCTTTCTGGGCACACTTTTTTATAAGTTCGGGGAAGCTGTCAAGATCAGGCCCGACAATTCCCCACTCAATTGGTCCATTGAGTACCTGCTCATATTCCATTGCCCTGTCGCCATAGCGCATACAATTCTTTAACCTGAATTCTACCGGGTCCATATTGATTTTTTCAGCGGTCCTATCCATAAGGATCTCGATGGCATATATAGCCTCTGGGTCTCCGAATCCATTCATGGGCCCATAACCAAGTATATTGGTCAGAACACCCTGTGATTCTGCTTTAGTGTTAGGACAGCGGTAGAGCATAGAGCAGGCTCCCAGCAAGGCTGAGGCCTGACAAACTCCAGGGACAACGGTATCGCTACCCCAATTAGCAGTAATCTTGCTATACATGGCCGTTATTTTGCCGTCCCTTTTCACTCCAACCTTGTTGTAGTTCTTATAGCTGATTCGATGATGAGTCCCAATAAAGTCTTCTGCCCGGCTGAACACTGCCTTTACAGGCCTTCCGGTTTTCCGGGATAGGATCGCTACAAGGGTGGCGGTTTTTTCTGGAGATTTACCTCCATAGCCTCCAACCGCGTGGTTAGCGATAATCCTTATATTTGCCTGGGGAATCTTTAAACTGGCCGCCAGGTCCCTCAATAAAAAGAGCGGGAGTTGGGTGTCTGCCCAGCATATTAGTTTATCTCCCTCCCAGTCACATATGCTTGATCTGGGCATTGGGCTGCAATTGTATTGAACAGGGGTCTCCAAGGTCCCATCCAATATGTAATCAGCATCCTTGAACCCCTCTTCAATATTCCCTACTTCCAATTTCAGCCATCCATCATCAGATAGCCTGGGGATCTTTACGATTTCCGTCCCATGGTATATGTTTGTCCCATATTCTTCGTGGGCTAAAGCTGCGCCAGGTTTCATTGCCTCTTCCACATCAAAGACTGCAGGCAAAACCTCATATTCCACTTCGATGAGTTTGAGCGCCTCTTCCGCAATTTGAGGCGTTAGCGCTGCTACGGCAGCGACCTCTTCCCCGGGGTGATGAACGACCCGGTCAAGCAAAAACTCAAATTTCCTTTGGGGGTGCACTTGCGGAACGTCTTTAAATGTCAAAACACATTTTACACCTGGTAACGACTTAGCTTTCGATGTGTCTATGCGTTTTATCCTGGCATGTGCATAAGGACTTCT
>CAZIXY010000248.1:0-5208 GCA_964543315.1 uncultured Desulfobacteraceae bacterium
TATCTTTATGAACCCAAAGAGAATAATCCGATGATCGGCTGGAGGGGTGCTTCGCGCTATTACGATGAAAAATTCATGCCCGCATTCGAGCTTGAATGCCTTGCCATCCACAAAGCCCGAAGCGAGGTAGGCTTGACCAATATCAAGGCCATGATTCCCTTTTGCAGGACTCCTGAAGAGGGAAAAAAGGTGATTGAGATCATGAAGAAGTTCGGACTGGACCAGGGGGAGGATGGCCTCGAGATTTACGTCATGTGCGAAATTCCCAGCAATGTTATTTGCGCAGACCAGTTTGCAGACATATTCGACGGCTTTTCCATAGGTTCCAATGACCTGACTCAGTTGGCCCTTGGTTTGGACCGGGATTCATCCCTTGTCTCCCACATCTATGATGAAAGGAACGACACGGTCAAAAGGCTGGTAGCTCAAGTGATTGATATCGCAAAGAAAAAAGGGAAAAAGATCGGTATCTGCGGGCAGGCTCCGAGCGATTTCCCCGATTTTGCCGAATTCCTGGTAGAGTGTGGAATAGATTCCATGAGCCTCATTCCCGACACTGTTATAAAGACCAGGCTTGCTGTTGCCAAAAAGGAAAAGGAACTGGGAATATCTATTGAGAAAGAGTAAGAAATGAAATCCATAAGGATTTTGGGGACAGGTTATTATGTGCCCCCAAAGGTCTTGTCAAATGCCGATCTCAAGAAAATGGGCCTTGATACGACGGATGAATGGATTGTCCAGCGTACGGGCGTTAGTGAGAGGAGGATTGCCGATCCCCATGTAGCCACTTCCGATCTCGCTTATGAGGCGTCGATCAAGGCGCTTGAAATGGCCGGCATGACCGCTAAGGACCTGGATCTTATTATTGTTGCAACCATAACGCCCGATACCGGATGTCCCTCAGCCGCCAACTGGCTCCAGGCCAAAATGGACACGCCGCAGGCGGTCACCTTTGATGTCACTGCAGCCTGCTCCGGCTTTATATTCGCACTCAATGTAGCGGAACAATATCTCAAAAACAGAACCTGGAATCACGTCCTTGTTGTCGCCTCTGAAGTAATGACCCGTACCCTGGACTGGACGGACCGAACCACCTGTATCCTCTGGGGTGACGGCGCGGGCGCCGCTATCCTAACCCTGGGAAATGAAGGTCCCGAAATCTTGTCAACTCACATCCATACGGACGGAGCCGGTGGCCAGGATCTTCTAATGCCCGGCGGCGGGTCCAAAACGACACCTATATCCCACGAGAGCGTGGATAAGGGCCTTCATACCCTCAACATGATTGAGGCCAATGCCAGTTTCAGGGTAGCGGTCAGGCATTTTGTCGAATCTATAAAAGAGGCCGCTCGATGTAACAATATTGCAGTTCAGGATATCAACTGGTTTATTCCTCACCAGGCAAACCTCCGGATGTTTAAATCCATAGCCAAGAACTTGAAGATTCCCTTTGAAAAATTTTATGTGACCTTGCATAAATACGGCAATATCTCCTCAGCTTCATGCGCCATTTCTCTTGCTGAAGCTGTCGAGGAGGGAATTGTCAGAAAGGGAGATCTGGTCTGTCTCCCGGTTTTCGGGGGTGGCTTGACCTGGGGCAGCGCCTTGGTAAGATGGTAGGTTGTTGACCTGAAAAATACCAGCGGATCCATCTGACATCTCATTGCCGTATCTTACAGACCCGGATAAACTAAAACCAACACATTTATTTCGGTTTAAGCCCCTGAAAATAGACGAAAAAATGTTCAAGTCCATGCACATGGCCTGGTAGATACAGCGATGGAGCGAGTTCCGTACCGACGAGGCGGCTATTATCCGTAAAAACGATCGGATTAGCTTTTTAAACCTTCACCGAAGGGCGAATCGAACAAGTTGCTGGCTTCAGTCCATTGGCGTCGAAAAGTGTGATAATGAATGTCTCTTGCTCCTTGCTGAGGAAGGGGGTGATGAGAGGCAGGCAGGCGAATGAAAGCTCAGCGGTGGCAGTGCTTTCTGATGGATCTTTAACTTTTTAAAAGAGGAGGGAAAGATGAAAAAGATGATTTTTTGTTTGGTTGTAGTAATGGGTATCGCAATGGCCTTAACACCTGTGTATGGCAAGGCACCCATAAAGCTCAAGATGGTCACTTTTTTGCCGAAGGGCGATACCAACATGACCGCCTGGATGAAATTTATTGAAAACGTCAATAAGAAGGGCAAAGGCGAACTTGAGATTATCTTTACGGGGGGGCCTGAAGCAGTTCCCGGGTTCAAGCAATTCGAAGCACTGCGTAACGGTGTCGTGGACATCATCTATGGCTGTGAGTCTTATTATGGTCGGCAGGTTACGGGGGCGGCCTATACACACCTTGGGCGACTTGATCCTGCCAAAGAACGTGAAAACGGCTACTACGATTTAAGGGTGGATCTCTTTAAAAAACACAATATATATTATCTGGGCAGGCCGGAATTTGGTGTATGGTTCAATATTTTTACCAACAAGGCGGTAAAGAATCCCAGAGAACTGAAAGGCCAGAAGATTCGCGTCTCGGCAACCTATGAACCTTTCGTCAAGAGGTTGGGAGCCGTTCCAGTCACCATGCCGGGTTCCGACATCTATACCGCCCTTGAGAGAGGAACAATCGACGGGTACGCCTGGTCCATTTTGGGTAACGTGCAGATGGGATGGGTCGATGTATGCAAGTATATCCTTGAGCCCAGGATCTATCAGATGAACATTGAAGCGTTATTTAACCTCAAGAGTTGGCAGAAGCTTCCCGCCCATCTTCAGAAGCTTTTGACTGATAGTATGATAAAAAACGAAAATGAATACAGCAAGGTAATGGCAGAGATTGCAGAAAAAGAATATCAGGAGATGCAGAAAAGGGGAATGAAGGTGATCAGTTTCTCTCCCGAGGATACCAAATGGTATGTTGACCTTGCCTACAAGGCTGGCTGGGACGAGATCATTAAGCAGAATCCGACCCTGGGTCCCAAACTTAAGAAACTCCTCAGTCCTTAACAGGTCCCACTCAACATCTTTTGGGTTCAACCCCCACCCTAACCCTCCCTTTGTCCTGATGCGATTCCGATCCGATCGGGACAAGGGAAAAGGGTGGGGCCTCAACTTCTTGAGCAGATATCTTAATAGTGGGGTGAAATGAATTTTTTGTCAAAGATGAGCCGCATGTTGGACAGGCTGATGGAGGGATTTGCATGGCTTGCGGGCCTGCTGATGATGTTCTCCCTTATAACCGTGTGCATAGATGTGGTGATGAGGTATTGCTTCAACAGGCCCACAGGATGGGTGCTTCAGTTCAGCGAGTATATTCTCTTATATATTCCTTTCCTGGCGGCCGCTTTTGTGCTCAGGGAGGAGAGTCATATACGGATTGATATTGTGCTGAACCGACTTAGCAGGAAAGCCCAGTCCCTCCTAAATATGGCAACCTCATTGTTGGCCTGCATAGTGCTTGCAATTCTTACTTTCTATGGTACTTACGTCACAATAGATTTTTATCAACGCCAAGTTCCCACTCTCAAGTATCTGAAGATCCCTGAATTTTTGGTCATTATGGTTATCCCAATAGGATGCTTCCTGTTTTCCGTCCAGTTTGTCAGGAGGGCCTACAGGTATTATAAGGCATTTGGGGCAAAAGAAGAAAAAATAAAATAGACCTATTAACCCACTGTGGTCATGGAGAAACCTGTGACCACAGTTTTAACTTAAACAGGAAAAGCATGGATTGGTGGCAGGCTCTAATTCTGTTATTAGGCACCATGGTAGTCCTGATGCTATCAGGTATTCCCGTGGCAGTAGCTTTTCTTTTGATTGATATCTTGGGGGCTGTATTGTTCCTTGGCGGGGAAGCGGGAATCATTCAGCTGATCGTCAATATGGAGGAGTGCCTCACTTCTTTCAGCTTGCTCCCTGTTCCTCTCTTCATACTCATGGGGGAGGTGATGTTTCATTCCAGGCTGGGATTCAAAGCCATTGATGTGATGGATCAATGGATCGGGAGGATTCCCGGAAGGCTTTCTCTGCTGGCAATTACAGGCGGTGCCATATTTTCCACCATGAGCGGGTCAACATTGGCAACCACCGCTATTCTCGGGTCTTTGCTGGTACCGGATATGGAGAAAAGGGGTTATAGTAAAACAATGGCAATAGGCCCGGTTATGGGCAGTGGAGGGCTTTCCATGCTTATCCCCCCAAGTGCCCTTGCAATCCTGCTGGCGGCGTTGAATCAGATATCTGTGGGCGGGCTATTGATAGCAGGCATCCTGCCGGGATGCCTTATAGCCTTTTTTTATGGTCTTTATGTGGTGATCAGATGCTGGTTGCAACCGGAGCTTGCACCATCCTATGAAGTATCAAACGCCCCGATACTAGCCAAAATAAAGGGAATTATTATTCACGTGCTGCCACTTGGGTTAATCATATTTTTGGTGATCGGCCTCATATTTATCGGAATTGCAACGCCTTCCGAGGCGGCCGCCCTTGGGGCCTTAGGAACTATCGTGCTTGCAATTGCCTACGGGAAAATGAATATCGGCATATTGAAAAGCAGTATCATTGGCACCGTACGAATCACGTCCATGATGTTTATGATTATTGTAGGATCCATGACCTTCAGCCAGATAATGGCATTTTCAGGTGCAAGTGCGGGCCTCATCCGCGTTGTCACTGACCTTAATCTGCCCCCTGTGATGATCCTGATCTCCATGCAGGTCTTGCTTCTGTTCCTGGGCTGTTTCATGGACAACCTGTCTATGGTGATGATTGCCATTCCCATCTTTCTGCCCATTGTCAATGCGCTGCAATTTAATACGCTCTGGTTTTCACTTATCATGCTGATAAACATGGAAATGGCCAATACAACCCCGCCCTTCGGACTTTTGCTTTTCGTGATGAAGGGCGTGGCGCCGCGCAACACGACAATGGGAGACATCTATCGGGCAGGGGTTCCGTTCCTTTTATGCGATGCACTGGTGATGGTGCTTGTCATGATTTTTCCGCAGATCGCCCTTTATTTGCCGGGGCTGATGAGATGATGGTTTTAAGTGCTGGAGTGATCGAGTGCTGAGGAAATGCAGTATAGTAAATCCTCGGCACTCCACGACTCCATTACTTCATAATGATGATACAAACAGAAGACAACCAAGCACCATCTAATTTTGACGGACTCGTAAAAAGTCCGGCAATCCCGCAAAGCGGGAGGATGAGGG
>CAZIXY010000249.1:0-5200 GCA_964543315.1 uncultured Desulfobacteraceae bacterium
GCGCTCCTTTATCAGAATATCAGCAAGAAAAACTGAAAGTATGACTACCAAAGCATTGATTATTATAAAAGAGAAGAATTCCATTCCAGATTATCTTTGTACTCTCTTAACTATTACTGATTGGCAAGTTTGGTTATTGCCGAGCACACTAACTTCGTGTCCTTTGAATGACAGATATCGTAAGGCGGCCAATGTATGTTTTAATCCTCCGTCGGTGAGTAAAATTTTCATAACAATCTACTTTCGGATAACAGAATATTATTTAAGTAGTTTACATGTGACTCTATTGCACCGGACGTAAAAAAATAGTCTTTCGCTTTTTTTGTGCTTTTAATCCATTCCTGCCACCAGTCCGACCAATCCATTGCTTCTCGAACACCTTGGATCAAATCCTCCGGATAGGCGAACAATCGAACATTATTATTTCTTAGTAATACGACTATCCCTTCTCTGCCGTCGAAATCAAGAACTCCCGTCGGTGTACCGATAGCAATGGATTCATAAAGAGAAGTTGAATAAACAGATAAGTGGATATCCGTCTCAAGCATCAAATCATAAAGCAACTTCTTATTAGGATGGCAGACAATACATTTGTCCGGATATTTGTCCTGCAGCACTTTATATAAGTGGACATAGTTTTCTTCAAACTGGTGAACTTTAATATAAAGAATTAAAGGGATTGATTTAGTCGATGCAATCTGTAATACCTTTTCGAAGAAAGGTATTGTTTTTTCTCTTGTGGTGTCCTGGGTAGTAAATAGTAATTTTATTGAATCCGATTTGTTTCTCTTTCGGGCGTTACTGTTGTTGCCATGATTCTTTCGTCTGAATTCATCCAGTCGAGCCTTGCCCAAAGGCGCAACTTCATCTGGTGTCCAGAAACCACCTTCAACCAACTTGTCAGCCCAGTATTTGCCGAACGTGATTATTTTGTCCGGTATAGACAGTCTGTTCTTTATATCTTTAGCCCAGGCCGGCCAGCAAAACGGCGGATAAATTGGAGAGAAATCTCCATGCTGAATTTCAATGGCAGGTATATTCTTTTCTTTGGCTGCGGCAATAACAGCATAATAACTCGGTGAATCTGTAACCAGAATTACGCTGGGTCTAATCTTTTCGATAACGGCATCTGCTCTTTTTTTCATTTGATTGAAGTAATAAAGACGCTGGGCCGCAAGGCCTGAAGCAAGTTCATCTGTAACAACCGATTGTATATCGGGATACCCGCCCAACAGACTTATGATTATCTCTGATAACTGTACGATTTTATCCTGTATTTGTGGATTTGGCTTAAAAAATCGTGCGCCTATAGAACCGGAAAAATCGAAATACTCACCTCTCAGATGCCGGGGGCCTACTGTATTTTTCAATCTTTTCTTGCCATTCGTTTTTTCGACAATAAACATATCAAATGTTTTTGTGCCGCTTTCGTAAATGTTATCGTAAAATGAATGTTTATATCTGCCGTCTTCAGATTTATACCTATCTCCTGAATGAGCAAAGGCCATAATCACCGGCCGTTCTTTCTTTTGGTTCTTAAAACTCTTCAAGCAGAAGTGCCATTCGAAACATCCCAACGCAAATTCTTTTGCCTTACGCAAAATCACCGTTTTCTGCTGAAAAACCGTTCGCCGCCGGTGTTTTTTAACAATCCGCCAACATAGTTTGGCAAACAGACCGCCCTTTATAATCGGCCAGAGAGACCATCGACCGGTGCTAACAGCAAACAGTTCTTTGCTTTGCTGCAATGTGGCAAAAAGAGCTTCCAGTTCCTTTATTGTCTTGTGGTTTCTCACGGTGTATCCAACTTATAATAAACGCCATCAGGAAAAATAATAGCTCTCGCCGGCGACTGCCGAAAAAAGTATCTTCTGATATTCCATGAACAATCATCCAGAACCAGAATATCAAAATACCTTTTGACAAAACAAAAAGAACAGGCTCACTTGATTTTTTCATCTTTTTTCTCAGGCTCACAAGATATATAAAAACCCCTAAAACCCATAATATCATAAACGAGACACCCACTATTCCATATCTCAACAACCAAGCTACATATTGATTGTCCGGGGAGGTGAACTGACTACTTGAAGCATAGCTGTGTGAAACCCCAAAGACCATATGAGGATTGTTTAAAATACTTTTCGGCATCCAGCTTAGAGTATCTAATCTTGCCTGCATACTACCCGGCAACTGGCCATGAAGAAAAAAGTTACTGATTTCTTCAAACCTGTAAACATTTTCAGAGCCGATAAGAACACCCATATAATGTACAAATATAAGCAATGCAACTCCCAACAAAACAACCATTACAACCCCTTTTGCAAATCTCTTAAAGTTTATCCCGCTGCAATAATACAAAAAGATTGATAAGACAAGCATAGCAACACTTGCTCTGGAACCGGCAAGCAGAAGGGCGAAAACCCCGAGTGGAATCGCGGCAATAGATAAAAAGTTTTTATGTGCCTGATAAAAGAAAAACAACAAGAAAACCGCAGTTGCCGAAAAACTGCCGAAAGCATTCGAGCCGTGGAAGATAGATGTAACTCTGTTGTCGGTTTCGAATGCTTCTATATTGGAGACAGGAATATCTTTAACTTCATATGCTCTTTCGATTATGTTATTAACGATGGATATATTAAAGAACTGCCCAATTCCAAGTAAGGATGTAACTATTATCGAAATCGCCAGGTATTTACTGATTCTCCGGGAATACTCATCAAAAACTTCACTTTTGGTACTCGGCGGAAAGAAAGAAAAGGTTACTTTTGCGATACAGAAAAGCTTGACCATGGTCACCAGACGTAACAGGTCACCCGACTCCAAATCGTACCCTATCAACAATTTTCCGAAGTCGGAAAGGAACATAACGGAAAATGGTGCCAAAAATATGATGTCGCGGCCCGAGTACTCGAAGAAACGGTTGCCTTTTCGGAATATGTAAAGGATAAGAAAGAAGAAAAATAAAAGGTCCTGTAAATACGCACTATATATTTTGAAGTTCGGGCCTAATAAAAACAACGAAATCAAAATTAACAAAATGGTGCGGTTAGTAGTATCGGGGCTGAGCTTGTCAAATTTGTGGATTCTGGTTCCGATGTTTTGCATGCTTTAACTACTGCTTTAAATACTTTTAAAGAATCGGCTTAAAAGCTGTTTTCCCGGGTTTCACGATGAGCCACGGCATTTTGTAAACTCTCGCACTTAAAAACCATGTCAAAACAAAACTCAAAAAGAAGCTGATAGTCGTTGCCTGGGCAGCGCCGATTGGGCCGTTTGCCTTAATGAGAAAATAATTCAAAATCACATTGGCAATCGCAGAGGAAAATATCGGCAAGGATAAGAGGTATGTTTTTTCAACATAAAAAATATAATTAACCACCATAAAATACATCCCGTTGGCTGCATAACCAAGAGCAATCCATAAAACATATTTATATGCCGGCTGAAAACTTTTGCCGACAAAGACCCTTAAGAAAACAGGTGCAAAAAAACTTACAATTAAGGCAAAAGCAGTAATTGTAATAAAGTATAAATATGTGAATTTGACAATTTTTAACTTTGTTGAATAATTATCCTCTTTGAGCTTTTCAAATAAAAATGGAGCCCATGTTTGATTGAACGCTATGGCTAATATACTAATTATCAATCCTACCTGATAGCCAACTACATATATACCCGTTGCGGAAACACCAACCATTGAGTTGATAAAAATTCTGTCTATACCCGTTATTATCCATCCTCCCAAGGCGGCAGGAATAAGCCCAATACCAAAAAACAGGGCATTGCTGATATGAGCTTTATTAAACGAAAGTCTTATATATTTTCTTTTGCATATTATCACAACACCTAAAAAAGCAAAAACAGCGGATGAAGCAAGTACCCCTGACAACCTCCCCTGCCATTTCCAACCGAGCACGGCAACGAAAAACAGGGACAGGCCGACATCAACAACAGTTTGTAATATCTGGAACATACCATAAGACAATACTTTTTGTTCTGCCTGCCAGAGACTCAGGTTAATTGTCAAAATCGATCGGCTAAACGCAATGACAACCACAATTAGAAGCCAGTTTCGGGGGAATTTCAGAAAAACCGACAAATAGCCCGCACAAAAGTAAATTATCCCGACTATCAGGAAAAAAGCGACAGTTTCAATAAAAATCACATTGGCAATGTAAACCTTAAGTTCTTCTCTGCTTAGTTTGAAAAAATTTACAGATACCGCCCCGGACAGCCTGAGACCCACAAATACCATTGCTACAGCTAATAACACCTGAAAGGTAGCCACGACACCATAGTCGGCGGGGGTCAAATATCTTGTTAAAACGGGCAACAGGAAAAATGGGATGGCATTTCTTATGACATTGGAAGCTGTGTAAAGGAAACCGTTCCTGAAAAGGGTATGTTTGAAAACAGAACTGAGACTATTCAATTTGTTTATTGCAGATAGCCTTAACGTTAATTCGCGGGAATTTTTATATCAAATAAATGCATTTTTGCTTCGTCAACCCGTCGCAGCTGAAGATTTAAGAATCAAGCAGGATTTGTGCCACCTTCAAATCCACAGGGCTGTCTATGTCTATGGACCTTTCCTGCGGCATTATGTAGGCAAATGTCTCGTCCCCAAAAAAACTTTTTTTCTCTTTTAAGTAGTCGCAGTAGAACAAATAAATAGCGCCATTCTCTCTGTAGTAGGTCGGGAGCATTTGTCTGTTATTGTTTTTTACATCCGGCCTGACAAAATTTCTCATGCAACCACTTTCCGATAAAGTACTTGCCTTACAGGGATGGTGTTCGGCTTGACAAACCGAGACCACAGCTTGAGCTTTTTTAGAAAATAGCAGTTCGATAGATTTGTCGATATCCTCAGTTGTTCTCAGCGGGGAGGTGGGCTGAAGTAACATCATTAATTCATAAGGCCAATTACTGTTCCTGACCCATTCTATCGTGTGTAAGACAACATCAATTCCCGTTGCTGTATCGGTTGCCAGTTCTTTTGGCCTGACAAAAGGCACCGCAGCTCCATATTCCTCTGATATGACGGCAATTGTTTTATCATCTGTGCTTACAATTATCTTATCAAGATATTTACTGCTTTTTGCCTGCTCTATTGTCCATGCGACAAGAGGTTTTCCTGACAACCGAATTATGTTCTTATCAGGAATCCCTTTGCTACCCCCCCTTGCGGGTATTAAAC
>CAZIXY010000250.1:0-5189 GCA_964543315.1 uncultured Desulfobacteraceae bacterium
ACTGATTCCCTTATTGACCAGATATTCCATGACAGCTTTAGCGCGATTTTCCGAAAGTGTCTGGTTGTATTCCTTTGACGCTCGGCTGTCCGTATGGCCTTGAATCTCCAACTTTATAGACGGATTTTTTTTCAAAACAGACACGGCTTGATCCAGAATCTTGTAATACTGTGGTTTAATATTATACTTGTCCGTATCAAAATTAATACCCTGGAATACCCATCTTTTCTTCTCAGCCTTGGTCAGGAAGACTCTCTTCACAAAGTCCGCCATGGCCATGGTGGAGGCGATTTCTTCCGCGGTCACCGCGAACCCACACCCGCTTTCCTGGGCAATCTTCTGCATGATTTTTTTACCTGCCGGGTCGTCTCCAATAAGCACCGTATATATGCAAACCCTGTCACCGAATTGTTTCTTCATTCTTTTAGCGGCCATCACCGGCGCATTTCCCACTTCCTTGCCGTCGCTGAAAATAATGACCGCCATATATCCGGCAATATATTCCAGATCGCCACGCCCGGCATCGATGGCGCCATCCAGGGGCGTAAAACCACCGGCCCGTTTGACGGATTTGAGGCCTTCTTCAAAATCTGACCTTGAATATGCTGTCAGACCATAAATAAGGTCATTTTTATATCCTGTCAGGCTGAAAATAGGATCGTCCTGCAGGCTAAACGGGCGGGCAATCCTCCCAAACACCCTGAGCCCTCCGGTGAGTCTCATAATAGGAATCGTCTGATTCATCCGGCTCACCATGTCCTTGGCCAAAAAAACCTTTGCCTGTCCCTTATAGGATTCGGCCATGGAGCCGGAAGCGTCCAGGATTACCAGAAAGGTGTTTACCTTCTGCACATACTTACCGGCCTTTACCTGTGGATTGAGATCAAAGGGCTTAAAAATTGTTGGGGTCTGCGCAACCTGAAGGTAACAACCAGACAGAAGGAAGCTGATCATTACAGCAAACAACATCATCAAGGGCTTCTTTCTCATAATAACACCTCCTCAGTATTTATTCAGTTTTTAATCAGCCATTTAACAATCAACCTCAATTTTTGTTAAATTAATATAAAAAGGTCAAAACCTCAATATAATTCTCCCAAATCCTGTTTGCGGAGCATCTTTTTTCACTTTGACTGCGCGAGTTCCCATAATGGCACCATCCTGAAAGCATGATAAAATTATTAATTTTTCATATATTCCATCCATATGGGTAACGCCGCGCTTGACCCTGTTTCATTCTCCCCAATGGGCAGCCGGTTGTCCCTTCCAACCCAAACCCCGGCGACAATTTTATCATCAAAACCGACAAACCAGGCGTCCGCATAGTCGTTTGTTGTACCAGTTTTCCCGTATACCTTTCTACCCAGTGACCTTGCCATTTTTCCCGTACCTCTAACAATAACAGCTCTCAGCATACTCCTCAGATTCGCCAATACCTTATTATCGATAACCTTTTCCCGCACCCCCGATGGCTCCACAAGAGCCAGCTTTTCCCTGTCGATTATTTTATCAATACACATCGGCTCAATCCTGTTTCCACGAGAAAATGCGGCAAAGGCGTATACCAGCTCCATGAGGCTGAGCTCGGAGGCGCCAAGTGCGGACGGATAAAAGGGATGGATTTTACTTCTGATTCCAAGTGTTTCCGCAGTCTCAATCACATTCGTTATCTTGACTTTTTTGGCCAGATGAACAGTCGCAGCATTGAGTGAAAGCGCGAGCGCTTTTTGCAACGTGACGGTTCCGTAATAAATATCATGATGATTATGTGGTGTCCACGTCTTATCCCGCCCTGCCGCCACATACGTTACCTCTTGGTCTTCAAGGGTATCATCAAGCCTGAATCCTTTTTTCAGGGCGGTCAAATACACAATGGGCTTAAAAGCCGAACCCGGCTGCCTCATTGCCTGGGTAACACGGTTAAACTGTGAATTCCAGAAGTTTGTACCGCCGACCATCGCCTTTATCCTTCCTGTCTTCAGGTCTACGGCAAGAAAGGCTGCCTGGACTTCCTTTATCCCCCTTTTTCCCAGTTTTTCAATCCCTCTGCGAACCGCCTTTTCCGCCTTCAGCTGCGCCTTATAATCCAGTGTTGTATATATCCTCAGCCCCGATGTATAAAGCCTGTCGCCGTACTTCTTTTCAAGAAAAATTCTGCAGTAATCTACAAAGTAAGGAGCCTTATACTTGCGTCCGTGATATTTAACAGGTATTGGACCGGAGAGGGCCTCTTCATACTCCATTTCATTGATGAAACCTGCAGCAAGCATTCTCCTGAGCACATAGTTTCTCCTTTCCAGGGACTCCTCATGATTCTTAAACGGAGAGAACTTCGAAGGTGCCTTTGGGAGAGCTGCGAGGAGGGCCGCCTCGGATATTCCAATTTTGTCTGTAGACTTGCCGAAGTAAGCCTGAGAAGCCGCTTCTATCCCGTATGCCCTCGCCCCAAAGTATGCCTGATTCAAATAAAGCCCGAGTATTTCGTCCTTTGTGTATTTTTTTTCTATCTGCATGGAAAGCACGATTTCTTTAATCTTCCTCGTAATGGTCTTTTCCGGCTTAAGAAAAAGCATTTTTGCCAATTGTTGAGTTATCGTGCTCCCACCCTGGACAAACGCACCTTTTCTTATGTTCCTGAGAAGAGCTCCAATTGTTCTAATGATGTCTATACCATGGTGCTTGTAATATCGCATGTCTTCAACTGCTATGAATGCGTTTATAACATGTTTCGGAATCTTTTCATGTGGAATAAAGGTTCGTCTTTCGACATAGAACTCCGTAAGAAGAACATTATCATAAGAAAATATTTTAGAGGATTCATAAGGAGAATATTCATCCAAATTTTCCGTTGATGGGAGAGTTGAAAAACACCAGTACATGTAGCCTCCAAAAAGTCCAATGATAAGGAGGGCTATTATCTTCAGGCTCCTGATACCTAACCTGAAAAACCTTGATAATGATTTTTGAAATATCCGAAGATAAGTCCGTATGCTGTATTCGCCCGTTAGCGTATCCTTGACCATTGAGAGAATAAGTTCAGGATCCAGCGGGTCGGAAACACATTGCAGGTTTGCCAAATTTAAATTTTCCAGTGCGTGCACATTGGAAGTGTCTGACAGGGCAATTATCGTGGTTTGTGAAAGCTGATAGGAGAGAGTCTCCAGAAAGTTCAGTTCACCGGAAATATTTTTTTTTAAATCAATGATTATTACTGCCGGGGGATGCCCGGTAATAGCATCTTTGACCTCAAAATGGCTGGAGAGCAGATGTGTCTTGATGCCACTTAAGTTGAGGGTTTTTGATACTATCCTTCCCCTGATATCGTCAGGAGAATAAACGATTACAGAAGAAGACATTTACTATATCTCTTTTTCTTCCGTCATGGCCATGGTGAGAGCCCCTTTTGCGGTTGCATAGAGCGGCTTTTGAGCAATAATTATATCGGAAATGCTGATCGGGAGTCGAACATCATTAAGCGTCTTTTCAAATTTCTCCCGACTCCCCCGGGGTATGACCGTACCGCCACTGAGAACTATAGGTACGGCCATGGATAGCCTCGGTATATTATCGGATGATCCCAGTACCTGTTGAAGGCTCTTAACCAGACTTGAAAAAAGATCACCATAAAAGACATGAAGACCTATCTCTACCCTGTCTTTAGGTTCAACTGTAAGATCAAGGCCTTTTTCTTTAATCTCCTTCACTTTTGTAGGGGCCTCCCCTACGGAACTGCCGACCATGGAATCAATATAGTCACCGCCCTTCTGGATACTGTATGTAACGACGGGGACAGATAGGTAGGCGAAGCACACATTACACATTCCGCCTCCCATGCTTATACCTATGCCTGTAAAATTATTGTTTGAGAGCTCCGATAAGATGACGGCCAATCCCTCATTTATGGATATGGGAGAATACCCCAGGCTTTTAAGATGCATTCTGATTATTGATTCGTGAAACACCACTGAGGCGGGCCTGTCTAAAGGCTCCCCGGGCACACTGAAGCATATCTTTTCATTTTTTGTTTGAGGCCCCTGGATAAATCGACTTATTATAGCCCTGATTACACTTATGCTCTCGTTCTCTTTCGGGTTCAAAAGCCCGCTTTCTATCGGCTTTCTTGTTTTACCGCCGAAGGTGTTCGCAAAATCCTCCGCGGAATACCCCAATACATAGAGATTTTTGTCCTTTTCAAAAAAAATGACCTCATCCCTTAGAAGGGTCCTTCTCGTTATGTTCGAGTAAGGAACCGTAAAAAACGCGTTCAGCTGCCTTAACGCCCTAATATCCTTTCCCCGGTTCTGGGCAACGACGATATTGGCGGTGCCTATATCAAGGCCGATGGGTCCTTTTAAAGCGCCGTCCATCATTTTTTTGGGCTTAGGAGTCTCTGTCACATCCTGGACTTCGTCCTTTGCCTTAAATGAAACTTCAATATCTTTGTCATCCGGGGCTTGAGCAGGTGGCTTTGACTTAAAAAAATCCTTTATCTTCATTTTTCATTCTCCCGAGCGTTCAGCACCAAAGACCATTGAAATTTTTTAGTGGAGAAAGTTTACATATCAGCCACGATAATTTGAAAAGATCATTTCAGATTAACTTAGAAAAGACCAATATTTAGCATATATTAGGGTAAATGCGATTGCGTGTCAAAGGAAAAGCCCCTGCAAACAAGGACGAATCAAGGCTTTAGGACAAGTATGTCTTTTGCCTTGGACTCGACTTTTGACCTGGAATAGTACAGGGGATGGTGGTCAACCTTGAGCCACAAAGGAATCTGATCATCGTAATGGGGACTTCCGACCATCCCGGACTGGCCGGGAACAATCGCGCCCAGGCTCCGGTCCCAGTCATTAAGGTCATATATGTGCCGGTTACTTACTGTCCATCCATTAAGGTTGAAGTCCATCCCGGGGCTTACGGCAGACTGCCACACAGTTGAGAAATGCCCCCCTCCTTCATAAGGACCCAGATTGAACAAACGGTCAAGAGGCTTAACCTTGCCAAAGGGATGGTTGATTGCAACGTTGTGCAGCCGTCCCCAGCGCCATCTTGACTGGTCCGGTCCCAGATTCTGTTTGAGGAATACCGCCGTCTCATTCAAGCTTTTTTCCAGGATATGGGACAGTGTTTCCTTTTGCGGTGTATCTACGTTGTCGAACCAGGGTGATTCCCGGTTAATCATCAGT
>CAZIXY010000251.1:0-5178 GCA_964543315.1 uncultured Desulfobacteraceae bacterium
TGATCTCGCCGAACGGGAGGACCTTTTCAGGCACACCTTGGGCTTTGAGGGCCTGGACAGCGACCCTATTCAAAAAATAGCCGGACTGGCCTTTGCGAAACGCTTTGCCAAAGGAGAAAGCATATTCCAACAGGACGAGCCCTGCGAATTTTTTCATGTCGTTGAACAGGGGCTGGTAAAGGTATCCATTTGTTCTTCTTCCGGCAGCAGGATCACCTATCTGTTGGCAGACCGGGGTGAACCGCTGAATCTGGTTGGACCGTTTACCGGTTCACCGCGGTTTATCTCGGCCGAGGCCATGGAAGAGGCGACCGTGATGCATGTCAACAGGAAAGATTTCGTAGCTTTTGTGACCGAGCATCCTATCGTGATTATGAATATAATTTCCATCCTGGGGAACGCCATAGACAGCGCGAACAGCCGGATCATAGACATGCTGGAAAAATCGGTTGAGCAACGCCTGCTAAAGGTGCTTTATACGCTCTCCGAAAAGTTCGGGAACACGCTGAAGTTCACCAGCAACGAATTAGCTGAACTGGCCGGCACGACCACCGAGTCAACACTCAGGGCTATGGCCCGACTACGCAAACTTGGAATAATTTCGTCCGGGCGGGGGGAGGTATGCATTGAAGATCCCGTCCAACTCAACCGTCTTAGCAACGAGACCCTCTGGGTCTGATCTTCCATTCGAAGAAGGTGTTTTTTTTAGGAAACATGATCGCCGTCATAGACAAATCCTCCCGGGGAATAGAGAATAAAAAAATATTGCATATGAAAAATTAAAACCTTCCTAAATTATTAAAAATATGCTTAAATAAGGCATACTAATATACCTTTTCTTGATTAATATTGTTATCTTTTCTTTTTTGTAATAGTTTGAAATTCTGACAAACTAAACTAATTATTTCTAAGTTATGCTTTTATAGTCGAAAGGAGGTGATATGAATTCCCTTTCCGGTTTAAGGTTTTCACAGCTTTTAGTCTATTTATAGCAAGGAGGATGTCCTGATGAAAAAGAGTGTTTTTTTGTTTTTATTAGTCGCCTTTATCTGTGTCGCTTTTATAACGATGGCCCCCCTTAAAGCAAAGTCTGCATCCATAAAACTAACTTACAGCAACTTTTTCCCGCCAAGCCACATCCAGGCAAAGCTGGCCGATTCCTGGTGCAGGGAGATCGAGAAAAGGACGGACGGTCGTGTCAAGATCGAACACTATCCCGGACAGACACTGACCAAAGCCAAACAGGTTTACGACGGTGTGGTTGAGGGACTCTCGGATATCGGTTTCTGCCTTTTCGGCTATAACCGTGGTCGTTTTCCACTAATGGAAGTGGTAGACCTGCCTATAGGGTATCCATCGGGCACCGTGGCCACCAAAGTGGCCAATGCCGTGACCAAAAAGTTTAACCCCAAAGAACTAAACGACGTACAGGTCATGTATGTCCATGCCCATGGCCCGGGCCTCTTGCACACAAGGGATAAGGCAGTCAAAAACTTGGACGACATTAAAGGTCTCAGGATACGCTCCCACGGGACTACGGCAAAGGTGGTCAAGGCCTTGGGTGCCACTGTGGCAACAATGCCCATGCCCGAACTCTATCAAGCGCTCCAGAAAGGCGTCGTCGACGGTGCCCTCTATCCCATTGAAGTCAACAAAGGCTGGAGAATGGCCGAGGTTATCAAATATTGTACCCTTGACTTATCCATAGCCAATACCTCCACGTTTTATGTAGTGATGAACAAAGGTAAATGGAACGCCCTGCCAGCAGATATCAGGAAAATCATTGCGCAGATCAATGAGGAATGGATTCCCAAGCACGGTGCTGCCTGGGACTCCAGCGACGAGGAGGGGCGCAAATACATGCTCACCAAGGGCCGCAAATTTATAACCCTACCCGACGCAGAGTTGGCCAAATGGAAGAAAATCGTCCATCCTGTGCTCGGAGAGTACGTCAAGGCAACCAAGGCAAAGGGCCTGCCGGCCCAGGAAGCGCTTGACTATGCAGTGAAGATGCTGGGCGAGTACAGCAAGTAAAAAAGGAAGGCTGAGGGATTCAAACCATATGCGACCCGACTGCAAACGAATCGGGTCGCATACTTAGCGCTTTGTTTTTTCACAAGCTGTTTGGTCCTAAATTCGGTTATTCCGTTCTTTTCAGCTGAACAGCACAAAAAAGGCAGTCATGAACAAATTTTTTAAAATTATTGAATGGACTCAGCATAAAATGAAGATAATGGGCGCCGCATGTCTGGTTGGGATGATGTTCCTGACATGCACTGATGTGACAGGCCGTTTAATGGGCCATCCCATTTTCGGCTCCATAGAACTTGTCGGCTTCATGGCAACCTTGGCGGTCGCCATGGCACTGCCTTACACGCATCAGGATCAAGGTCATATAGGGGTGGAAATATTATGGCAGGTATTATCCAAAAAAACGAGAGCCATGGTTGACCTCTGTACCGGCCTTTTGAGCTTAGGGCTGTTCATCCTTGTCACCTGGCGAATGACCCTTTATGCACACACAATACAAAAGTCGGGTGAGGTTTCCATGAACCTGCAACTTCCCGAACATTCCATTATCTACGCCGTGGCGTTCTGCTTTTTCATCTGCGTCTTCATTATTCTGCAAAATATCCTTCAAACAATCAAAGACCTGAGGGAATAATGGATCCCACCTTAATTGGTATTATCGGCATTTTAGTGATGATACTTGTGTTTCTTTCCCGAATGCCCGTGGCCTATGTCATGGCCATGATCGGGTATCTGGGCTTTAGTATTATGATTTCCGGCAAAGGAGGACTGAACCTCCTCTCCAGAAACATCTATGACATTTTTGCCTCTTACGGACTGACCACTATCCCGCTTTTTGTTCTTATGGGCCAGTTGGCGTTCCATAGTGGTATAAGCCACAGGTTATATGACACGGGTTATAAATATCTCGGAAGTACCAGAGGAGGGCTAGCTATGGCTACGGTGTCCGCATGTACGGCATTCGGTGCGGTATGCGGATCAAGCCCTGCCACCGCGGCGACGATGGCAACCGTTGGGCTGCCCGAGATGAAGCGATACAAATATGCCAACGAGCTCGCCACCGGTTCCGTAGCATCAGGCGGCGGTCTGGGAATGATAATGCCACCCAGCGTAGTCCTTATCGTCTATGGTGTCTTGACGGAGCAGTCCATAGGGGCACTGTTTGTGGCCGGGATTATTCCCGCAATCCTTGTCACTATTCTGTTCATTATCTCCATACATATATGGTGTTATTACTCGCCGGAACAGGGCCCCAGAGGAGAAAGCTTTACCTGGAATGAAAAGGTCAAATCACTTCTTGGTATGTCCGAAACACTGGCCGTTTTTATTCTGGTGATGGGCGGCCTGTTTATCGGTCTTTTCACACCCACGGAAGCCGCGGCCGTAGGAGCCTTCGGGGTCCTTGCAGTCTCCCTGATAAGGCGTCAACTTACCTGGGAAAACTTTGTGGAGTCCCTCTACGAAACACTCCGAACTTCCTGTATGGTTCTGCTGCTGATAGCAGGAGCCACTATTTTTGGAAAATTCCTGGCCGTTACCAGAATTCCTTTTGATATTGCTTCCTGGATAGGGGAGTTTCATCTTTCACCTTATATTATCATGGCAATAATCGTGCTCATTTATTTTTTCGGCGGGTGTTTTATGGACGCACTTGCCTTTGTCACCCTGACCGTTCCCATATTTTTTCCTCTGGTTACAGGTCTTGGTTTCGATCCCATCTGGTTTGGTATCATAATCGTGATGGTGACCGAGATGGGCGTTATCACTCCCCCGGTGGGTATCAATGTTTATGTGGTTTTCGGTGTAGCGAAAGGAGTTATTGGTGAAGTCCCCTTAGAATCAATCTTCAAGGGAATATTACCCTTCCTGATTGCAGTTATTGTGGGTGTCATTTTTCTAATGATTTTTCCCCAGATTATTCTCTTCCTGCCGAATCTTATGTATTAGACGGAAACCCGGTTCTTTAGGATACATTTCCGTGACTCAGAAAGAAGGTTAGCATGTCCAAATCAATCCTTATCATCAGTTCTTTGGATACAAAGGGTCATGAAGTCAAATTTCTGAAGGGTCTCATCGAACAGAAGGGACATCAGACAGTAGTCCTGGACCTGAGCACCAGGGGCGAATCGCCGATCCCTGCCGACATTTCATGTCAAGACATTGCAGATGCCGGTGGGTCAAACATAAATGAGATTAAGACCTCGGCCAAAAAAAGAGATGAAATAACCTCAATAATGATTAGAGGAGCAATTAAAAAAGCCTTGGAATTGTACGAGGCGGATAAACTGAGTGGTGTAGCGGGTGTGGGTGGTGTGAGTAACACGACCATGTCAACTGATATTATGAAAGCCCTGCCGTTTGGGGTGCCGAAACTAATGGTCTCCAGCGGTGCCGCAATGCCAAGCTATGCCGGTGGATTCTTCGGCTCATCGGATATAACAATAATGTCTTCTGTTGTGGATATGGCAGGTCTCCATGAACTCAGTAAGAGTGTCCTTATCAGGGCCGCGGGTGCGATCTGCGGAATGGTCGAGACAGGCGCGGATGCGGTTATTGACTCACTTAAAGACTCGAGGGTCCCTCTTGTCGCAATGACGGAATTCCATTATTCTGACATGTGCTGCAATCTTGTCGGCAAGTATCTTGAAGAAAAAGGATACAAGGTCATCCCGTGTCACGCTCAGGGTGTAGGGGACAGGGCAATGGACAGACTCCTGGGTCAGGGAATTTTTGACGGTGTCGTTGATATTGTGCCCAGCGGTTTGAGTGAAGAAATATTTGGCGGAAACCGTGCGGCCGGCCCTGACAGACTTGAGGCGGCGGGGAAAAGAGGAATCCCCCAGATCATTGCGCCCTGTGGTTTTGAGATGATTAGTTGTGGACCTTTAAAGAGAAAAGATAGCGGTGACGCATTATGGGTTTCCCGAAACCTGGCTGACAGAAATTATTATCACCATGATGCCTATCGGGTGCAGGCAAGGACAAACGCGGAAGAATTAAGACTCGTGGCAAAGACCGTTGCCGAGAAACTGAACAAGGCAAAAGGACCCGTAAAGATCCTCATACCCGATAAGGGATGGTCAACATTGAGTGTTGAAGGACAACCGCTTCATGATCCTGTTACTGACAGGGCTTTTGTTCAAGAAC
>CAZIXY010000252.1:0-5174 GCA_964543315.1 uncultured Desulfobacteraceae bacterium
GTGAAGGACCTGGCGGCGGCGACACAAGAGATCGGTTATCCGGTTGTCTTAAAGGCCTGCTCATCGGAAATAGCCCACAAGACTGAAAAAGGTCTCATCCATATGGATGTCAGAAACGACAAAGAGGCCAGGGCCGCCTTTGAAGAGATCATGTCAAAGATTAAAGGGGCCGAACACGGCGTCCTGGTACAAGAGATGGTAAAGGGCCAGCGGGAACTGGTGATAGGGCTTACACGTGATGTCCAGTTTGGACCCTGCGTCATGTTTGGCCTGGGGGGAATATTTACCGAAATATTGAAGGATATCTCCTTTCGCATAGCCCCTATCGGGAAGCGGGACGCGCTGGAGATGATGCACGATATAAAAGGACACAAGATCCTGGAGGCCGTGCGCGGCATGGAAGCTGTGGACCTGGATATGCTCGCGGACATGCTGATAAATGTGGGACAAATCGGCCTGGAGAATGAGAAGGTCAAGGAGATCGACATCAACCCGGTGATCCTTTCCGGTGACAAACCAGTGGCAGTGGATGCCTTGGTGGTGTTGGAATAGAAGAGGAAAACCATGAAACAGACGGATCATTTTTTAGATCTCTTCTTCAATCCCGAATCAGTCTCTGTCGTGGGAGCTACCAATAATCCCTTTAAGATGAATTTTCGCATTTTGGAAAATCTTGTAAGGCTCAACTTCAAGGGCCGGATCTATCCCGTGAACCGGCATTCTAAAGAAATCCTTGGAATCAAGGTTTTTCCACGCCTGCGGGATATCAAAGACAGGATCGATCTGGTTGTCTCGGCAGTTCCGGCGTCAAAGACCATGGATATTGTCAGGGAATGCGATTACATCGGAGTCCGGGGTGTCGTCATCGTCACCGGCGGGTTTTCAGAGGGAGGTGAAAACGGGCGGAAGCTGCACCAGGAAATGGCCTCTTTTGTAAAAAACAAAAGTATTCGAACCCTCGGCCCAAATACTCTCAGTCCCATCAATACCTCCAACAATATGGTCATCAGTTTCAATCCCGTAAAAAAACTGAGACGTGGAGGTCTGTCGTTTGCCTTTCAGTCGGGCCTTTATGAACCCAAGTTAAACTGGCTGTTTTCTCATTTAGGTATTAACAAGATGCTGGATATGGGTAACAAGATGGATATTAACGAAGTAGACGCCCTGGAATATTTTTCAAAGGATCCCGATACAAGGGTCATAGCCATGCATATCGAAAGCCTTCATGGAAACGGCAGGGATTTCTTTGAGCTGCTCGAATCCACATGCAGGAAAAAACCGGTCATTATTTTAAAATCCGGTCGGACTCCAGCCGGATCAAGGGCTGCTGCCTCCCACACGGGTTCTATAGCAAGGGAAAACGACCTGATATTCGATAGTGTGCTCAGACAGGCGGGTGCTATTCGCGCATGCAACCTGGAAGATTTTTTCGATCTGGCAAAGGCATTTGAGTTTCTTGAAGTGCCTCGCGGAAATCGACTGGCCGTCATTAATCTCTCGGGCGGAGAAGGCGTCATGGCCACGGATGCGTGTGAGTTAAACGGACTTGAGCTGGCCCGCCTCAGTGACAGGACCCGTAAGAAACTCAAAACGGTTTTTCCCCCGTGGGAGATCCCGCTTAACCCTTTTGATGCCGGGGTTTGCATGGAATTTCATCTTTCCGATCTCAAGATATTTTTTGATACCTTCCGTGCCATACCGGGGGATGAAAATGTGGATTGTACAATTATGCAGATGCCCCCCAATTTTTCCTATTTCATATCGTCAAATGGGCATGTCTCAGAAGAACCAGATCATTTCCTTACCGAACAATACATTGAACTAATCTTGAACATGAAAAGAAGCGGGAAGCCTTTCGCAATGTGGTGTTCCTCGATGGACACCCAGGAAGCTGAGTTGATTGAGTTAGTGGAGTCCCATTCTCTACCGGTATTTCAATCATCGGAAAGGGCTATTAAGTCCCTGTCAGCTATGTATCGATATAGATTGGGGAAATTGTCAAATGATTGATTGGTTGAGCAGTTTGTGTTTTCTGCGCTATCCCCCTATTTATGATAACAAAGTGGTGGTGCTTTAAATCTCTGCGGCTTAACATTCCTGCTGGCAAGGAGACTGAACCGGATGTATCATAATTTTGAGGAAATAGTGGCCAATGCAAAGGAGATCGGCCCTCGCAAAGTGGCCGTGCTCTTTCCTGATGACCCTGATGTGATGCGCGCCGTAAAAGATGGGATAAAGGAGGGCTTGATAGAGCCCGTGCTGGTTGGTGATCGTCCCCGTATCGAGTCTGTGGCCCATGAAATCAACCTGTCGCTACAGGACACGGAAATTTTGAATCAAGAAGATCCCCAGGAGGCTGCCGATCTCTGTTTAGACATGGTAAAAACAGGGAAAGTGGCCTTTGTTGTCAAAGGCAATATCCTGACAACCTATCTTTACAGGGCATTGATCCGTACCACAAAACAATTGGCGCCGGACCAGGCGCCCTGCACACTATGTTTTCACGAGGCCCCTGGTATTGACAAGATCTTTATAATTACCGATCCCGGGGTGAACATCCTGCCTGATCTCACGCTGAAAGAAAAGATACTGGTCAAGGCCGTGAATGTATTGCATGGGTTGGGATGTGGGCGGCCTAAGGTGATGGTCCTGGCGGCGTATCATGGAGACGAGTCAAATACTTCTTCTGAAAGGGATGCAGTCGCCTTAAGGCAACTGGCAGGGGAGGGCCGGCTGGGTGAATGCGAGGTTTTGACCGCTCAAAACCTGTACCAGGCATTTCCCGACCGTAAAGTTCAAACAGAGGATTTCCCTGACATTTTCCTTGTCCCCAACATTGAGACCGGAAATATCCTGGTAAAGACCATTGATCATATTGTTTTGGGCAAGCGCCAGGGAATGACTGTCGGCGCTTCAGTCCTGTCGACGCCTTCCCGCTCGGACGGATATGAGGTTCGCATGACCAATCTGGCCCTGGGTCTGGTTCTATCCACAACAGCCAGGGGAGATAAGTTATGAGAATCGATTTTGAAGACATTATAAGGCTTGGCGGCAAGAAGAACAGGAAGAGGCTGGTCATTTCAGGGCAAATGGATCCTGCGGCATTGTCTGCCGTACTAAAGGCCCGCGAAAAGGGTTGGGTGGAACCAATTGCCTGTGGTGATGCCTTTATTGGTATGGATTCAGAGATGAAGGTCCTTTTCTCATCCGTTAATATCGAAGAGGCCAGGCAGAAGGCATTATCCCTGGTACAAGGCAAGGAGGCAGATATCTTGCTGGACACAGGCCCTTTAGCGGCCGGTTTTTTCTCCTTGCTTAAAGACAAGATCGGGGGCATCAACGGAGGACAGGTGCTAAGTTATGTAAACATCCTGACAGCCCCAAAGGATGGCCGCCTGATTATGTTAACCGATACTCTTATCAATGGCACTCCCTGTTTAAAGGATAAGGTGTGCATTGTGGGAAACGTAATCGATGTTGCTAAGACCATAGGGATTGATCAACCTAACATCGCCGCCCTCGCCCCTCTGGAGCTGGTTAACCCTGCCCTGGAGTCCACCTTAGATGCGGCAATTCTCTCCAAGATGTCGGAACGCGGACAGTTCGGCAGGGCCGTGATTGAGGGTCCGCTGGCCATGGACAATGCCGAATCCGCAGAAGCGGCCAGGCATAAAGGGATCAATAGTTCGGTGCCGGGAGACGTTGATATCTATTTTTTCCCTGACCTTGAATCGGCAAACCTGACGGCCCAGTTTTTGGCCTGGGTGGGCCGCCGTCAATTATGCGGAGTACTGGCCGGAACCGCGGTCCCTGTTGTCATCCGTTCTCCCTTAGAGTCCTCTGATGCATGGTTATTGAACATAGCCCTTGGTATATTGTCGTAATGAGTTGCCCCTCTTGATACCCTTACTGTTTTTGGCTCCAATAGGGAATTGGATTGATACGTACCGTCAATCTTTTAACTGAAAAGTCTCCGTGTCAATTACGGGATAGGTAAAGGTCTCAGCAGGATGCTGGTTAGACCCACTTAATGAGAATTTATTTAAACCAGGTTGAAAATCTTTATATGTCTATTGTTTTTGTTCGCATGTTTTATTTTAAAAATTAGTAGGTGTACATTTCATAGAGCACTCGTTGTTCCAACTTCCAATAAATACAAGACCCTTATAACCGATCTAAACTCTTAAAAATAATCACTATATAAATTTTTTTCGTGTTGCGTGATTTTTTTCTTGACAAGTGAAAAATCAACATATAACGTTGCAGACCAACCGGTTGGTGGAGTCATGAATATTCGTTTATCACCTTTTTTTAAATGGTAAAAAAATAAAAAATGAGCCAAAGCAAAGAATCAAAAATAGGCAATCAGCATGAAAAAATCATAACGGTTGCCAGTCGCCTGATGAGCCAAAAGGGATATAAGGGTGCATCACTGCAAGAGATTGCCGATCTCGTGGGGATACATAAGAGTACCCTCTTTCACTATTTCAAGAACAAGGAAGAGTTGCTTCTCGCTGTATTAAGAATAGCCATTGAGGATGTCACAAAGAACTTAAACCTAATCCTTGAAGATGACAGTTTGTCCCCACAGGAAAAGTTAAAAAGTGCCATTGACAACCATCTGAAATTGCTCGTTAAATATAAAGATAATGTCAACGTCTACCATAGTGAAATAAGATTTCTTTCTGATGAAAAAAGGAAAGAATACCTTGAGACAAGGAAATATTATGCGGCCTGCTTCGAACAGATTGTAAATGAAATCAAAGGCGGGGATTCGGGGCTTTTTGAAGGGCTGGATTCTAAAATCGTCACCTTTGGGATACTGGGTATGTCCAACTGGACGATTAAATGGCTTTCAGGTTCTGGAAGATTGAGTTCTCAGGAAGTAGCTGACGTTTTTTACAAAATGATTACACAGAGAGGTAACTCGCAGTAATGCAATATAAATTAACAGAAGAACAGAAGGCAATGAAGGAACTTGCTACCAAATATGCTGTCAAAAGCATAGCCCCCATTCATGAGCAGGATGAAGTGGAAGGCCGATTTCGTCCTGAAATAGTCAAAGAAATGGGTGAACTTGGATTTTGGGGGGCTATTATCCCGGAGGAATACGGGGGCACTGACTCAGGTTTTCTAAGCTCCATCTTGATTACCGAAGCCATTTCAAAGGTCAG